>CABIKM010000030.1 GCA_902196205.1 Candidatus Methylomirabilis lanthanidiphila
CCGTGTACAGCGCTTGCTCCATCTGCTTACTCGGTGGTACTCTCGTGGCCATGGTGTAGCCTCCTTGTCCGGGGCATCGTCCAATGCCCTCTTCGGGTTGTGGTTTTCAGGAGGTTACACCATCTTTCTTTTTACAGGAAGTTTATGACATGACCAGTCTTACCGCTTATTTCTTTGGCGAGTTCGCAAACAGTTTTGTCTTATCAAAGCTAAAATACAAACAAAATGGTAAACGTGGTATTTCTCAAGCATCGAGATTCGTTTGGTCCACTATAGTTGGGGAAGGCTTGGACTCCCTTCTGTTTATGACTGTGGGGTTTCTTGGGATAATGGCAACTGACGAACTATTTAAGATTGTTCTAACCATTTGGGGAATCAAAGTGCTATACGAGATTATCGCTCTTCCGGTGAGTATGAGTATTGCGAATTGGGTAAAGAAAATTGATGGATTTGATGTAATCGATGATCCGCGGACTACAAACTATAGCCCATTTTCAACTCGCTAAGCCCATGTCTAACAAGTTCGAACTTCATTTATCGGCGTACGCCATTTCTCCAGACTCCATCGTAACGATTGAGTCGCTAGGTTTTGTTCGAGACAAATTCGCCAACAACAGATACTGCGACACCACAGCCTATCACGCAACCTATCGAGGAGCTACTAAACTGCCCAATAACGATCTGTGGCAGAGTCTAAAGATGGTGCTAACACAAGATGTGTCTTTTGTTGGGATATTAGAAGAGGAGGAATTTTTTCAAGAAGAATTAGCGCACTATTCAACGGATGACGTTACGGAGTGGGAACCACATTATATTGAGAAACTTCCCTTCCATCGCCCCCTTTCGAATGAATACAAAGCTTGTGACATTCACTTGAATGTTTCTCTGAGAAAATCGTCTTCCGCGACGGTTGATTATATTTCTAGTATAGGTTTTGCGTCGTTCGATAAGCCTGAAGTCGACGGCGATCATCGTATCTTTTCCGCCACATGTAAGTCCTTGGAGGGCGGCAAAAAACTATTCGAGTTTCTTAATAAACTCCTAGTAAGGATCCCCGGCGTTAAAGCCAAGATGAAATTTGAACGCACAACTAGGTTCATTCGTATTCCAACAGAAGCACCCGCACTGCCCCTCTTGTCGGATTTTGATTTGGAGACGTGGCTTCGTTGTCATACGGCCCAACTCGATTGCTAATCTGTTACATATTATGAGCAAAAGAAAACTCTTCGTCGGGTCATCAACGGAAGCTGCTGATTCAGGAGCACTCCGCTCACTGATTGATCAGCTATCTCAGCACCTTGGATCAGACGTTGAAGTGATCTCCTGGCAAAACACGATTTGGAGCAATCTTGAATCGGCCCTACGAACACTCACGCAATCTCTGACAGAGTATTCGTATGCTGTATTTCTTGGTTGGCCGGATGATAAGCTTGAGATGCGGACACGTAAGTTCTATTGCTGTAGAGATAACGTCATTTTTGAATTCGGTCTTTTCCTCAGTCAGCTAGGCAGAGAACGTACATTTTTCGTAGCGCCAAAACCGGGCATAAAACTACCGCCTGATGACCTTGAATACCATATTCTCACTGACTTACGAGGTACATTTTTCGCTGGCACCTATACTATCACGGGCACGGGCTCATCACTTACCCCGCACTTTAGATTAGATAGTTTGATTCAGACAATACAGCGTCTCGAATGCGACATGCACGCTCTTACACCAGTAAGTGCAAAAACTGAGCTAGATCGGCAAATTCAAGGCGCACAAAGTAAGGTGAGGACACCCGGCCGTCCTGATGCTTATTATTCGGGCCTTTTGAGAAATAGGATCGATTATTTAATCAATCTCAAGGCGATCGAATCAAACAAGTCTGTTCAGGATGCTGTTCAAGACCTGCTACTGTTTATGGAGTACGAACGAGATGTTTGCGATTTGAAACAGCTTACTCACGTTCAACATCACGAAGTCGGACAGTGGGGCCAAGTATGGGTATTTGCTGACTCACCACTTGAGTTTCAACCGACATCTGGTCGTGACTTCGATGCACTACGAAAAACGATTCGTGATAATTTATTAAATGGCGTTGAATACAAATATTTTCTCACAGAAGATGGCTATAATAAATCAAAATTGGATATGATCATACCAAGCAACATTAAAGAAACCCAAAAGAACAAAATGCGAAAACAAATTACATTTTTTCTAGTTGATAAAAAATTATTTAAAACCTACTTCACACTACATTTCCCTAAAGGACAAACTAATCCGACTAAGGTTTACATGAGTGCACTCAGAGATGAACGAAGAAAAGATTTATTGATAGAAATTGCCGATTCGGAACACATTCAGCGCATCCGAGAAAATATCGAGCTTTTATGTGGAAAAGACGAAGAAAACTCAAAAGTTAAGGTCAAACGATTCGTCTGAAGTCGAGGCCATCAACCGCAGGACACCACATCATTTCTTGACTCAATGGCACCGACCTTGCCTCGCCGTTTACAATGCGGGGATAATCGATCTTTCATCGGCTGGCTTTGGCTCAAGCTGACTAAGCTCGTTTTCTCGCGGTAAGGAAGCGAATGTTAACGCGGCGGTTAACCCGACTTTCGCAACTGGAGGGTAGGTGTCGGTGTAAGTCCTTGATATTCCAGCCTACCCACTCCACAAGTCTGTACTACATGCGCACCGCTCTTTTTGCAGTGCTCCTTAGCGTCAGCTGGGTGGGCAGTGTCCACCCGAGCTGCGCCAGGAGCAGTAGGCGATCGGGTTCCAGCTGGGTGTAGCGCGTAAAGATCAGCGAGCATCTGCATGGCCGCGAACTTCTCCGGGACCTGTCGCCTATGTAGAACTGCTCTCGTACTCAAAGCTCACCTGACCGATGCGAAGCAACGCAATGCCGCGTTCTTTCGCAAACTTGGACTCCCAGACCGGATCGGTTAATGACCAAGCCAAAGCTCGAACTGACATGGATCGGGAAGGAGAACCGGCCGAAGCTGGAGCCGCGCATCCTGCTGGAGGACCAGGAGAGGTCCTACCATGCGGTGCACCGGGTCACCGACCGCGACCTGTTCGACAATCGCCTGATCTTCGGCGACAACCTGCTTGCCCTGAAAGCCCTCGAACAGGAGTTCACCGGCAAGATCAAGTGCATCTACATCGATCCGCCGTACAACACCGGCAGTGCGTTCGAGCATTACGATGATGGTGTCGAGCATTCGCTCTGGTTGTCGCTTATGCGTGATCGCCTTGAACTCCTGCGGAGCTTATTAAGCAACGACGGGTCGATTTGGATCAGCATCGACGACAACGAAATGCCATATCTCCGCGTTCTAATGGACGAGGTGTTTGGTCGGGTCAACTTTGTTGCACAGTGCATATGGGAGAAAGTTTATTCCCCAAAGAGTTCGGCGAAATTCCTATCGGAGAACCACGACTATATTGTCTGCTACGCAAGAGATACCAGCAAATGGAATCGAAACCTTCTTCCGCGCAGCGCGAAACAGGACAAAGCGTACAGAAACCTCGATAACGACCCCCGTGGGCCTTGGAAGCCAGGTGACCTGTCTGCAAGAAACTACTATAGTCTCGGACGATACCCTATTAAATGTCCGTCGGGACGAGTAATTCCTGGACCCCCGCAAGGGATGTACTGGCGAGTTTCTGAGGACAAACTGATTCAACTTGATCGTGACTGCAGAATTTGGTGGGGCAAAGGCGGCAACAATGTTCCGGCCATAAAGCGATTTTTATCAGAAGTTATTTCCGGTATCGTACCTGAAACAATTTGGACCTATGGGGAAGTAGGACATAACCAAGCCGCAAAGCAGCACCTGAAGGAACTGCTTCCAGACGTTGAGGAACTCTTCGTCACTCCAAAGCCTGAAGGATTGGTTCAGCGAATTTTGGACATCGCCACCAATCCCGGAGACTGGGTTCTCGACTCCTTCGGCGGTTCCGGTACCACCGGGGCAGTGGCGCACAAGATGGGGCGGCGGTGGATCATGGTGGAGCTGGGCGAGCATTGCCATACGCACATCATCCCGCGACTGAAGAAGGTGATTGACAGTGAGGACAAAGGCGGGATCACGGAGGCGGTTGGTTGGAAGGGCGGCGGCGGGTTCCGCTATTACCGGCTGGCGCCGTCGCTGCTCGAAAAGGACAAGTGGGGCAACTGGGTCATCAACAAGGCATACAATCCCGCGATGCTCACTGAGGCTGTCTGTAAGCTGGAGGGCTTCACGTACACGCCGAGCGACACGATCTACTGGCAGCACGGCTACTCCACCGAGCGCGACTTCATCTACGTCACCACCCAGAACCTGAGCCACGACCAGTTGCAGGCATTAAGCGACGAGGTTGGCGACTCCCGTTCGCTCCTGGTGATGTGCACCGCCTTTCGCGGCAAGCCGGACCGCTACCCGAACTTGACAATCAAGAAGATCCCCAAGACCGTCATGGCCCGTTGCGAGTGGGGCAAGGACGACTACAGCCTCCGCGTGGAGAACCTACCCAAAGCTCCGCCCCCACCGGGCCAACAAGATTTGGGGCTTGTCTGATGACGCGAAGAGAGCGGTCGCTTTTCAAGAGGAGGCAGATATGGCCATAGCAGACATTCAGGAGTATTTGAAACTGATTCCGGCGGTTAACCGGGCGCCGCAGCACGCCGTATGGCTCACGTATGACGACGAAGCTGACACGCTCTACGTGAATTTCAAGAAGCCGAGTTACGCCACTGATAGCGAACTGACCGATGAGGACGTAATCGTCCGCTATGAGGACGACGCAGTGATCGGTTTCACCGTCTTGCACGCAAGTAAACGGATCAAAAAAACGGCATAAGGCTGCGTCGCTTGCAGGTACAATAGATGAACCGCCACGTCAATGCCGTTGCCGGTCGGTTGAGTTTGCGGGCGCCGCAGCGCCGGTCGCTGGAGATTCTCGACCGCGTCACCGAGATCGTGCCGCCTAAGAAAGGTGTCGATCTTACTACGGCCCTCGCAGCGGTACAGAGCGAGTTTCCGACCGTGACCGATTTCGAGCGCGAGTTCCCCTCACTCTGCTTCGCCCTCGCGACCGGCGTCGGCAAGACCCGGCTGATGGGCGCCTTCATCAGCTACCTGCACCTCGCCCATGGCCTCAGACACTTCTTCGTCCTGGCGCCCAATCTCACCATCTACAACAAGCTCATCGCCGACTTCACGCCCAACACGCCCAAGTATGTCTTCAAGGGGATCGCGGAGTTTGCCGCCGAGCCGCCGGAGATCATCACCGGTGACAACTACGAGTCGGGCGTGGGGGTGCGGCGCTCGCTCTTGCCGGGCTTCGAGCGGGAGATCCACGTCAACATCTTCAACATCTCCAAGATCAATTCCGAGGTCCGGGGCGGCCGGTCGCCTCGCATCAAGCGTCTGTCCGAGTATATCGGCGAGAGCTACTTCGACTACCTCGCCGGCCTCGATGACCTGGTGCTGCTGATGGACGAGTCCCATCGCTACCGGGCGTCGGCCGGCGTGCGGGCCATCAATGAACTGAAGCCGGTGCTGGGGCTGGAGCTGACGGCCACGCCCCTTATAGAGACGGCCCGCGGCCCTGTACGTTTCAACAATATCATCTACGACTATCCGCTGGCCACGGCAATGGCGGATGGATTTGTGAAGGAGCCGGCAGTCGTCACGCAGAAGAACTTCGATCCCGGTCAGTTCACCCCGGCACAGATGGAAGAGATCAAGCTCCAGGATGGGATCCGGCTGCACGAAAACACGAAGGTGGAGCTGGACACCTACGCCCGCCAGACCGGGCAGCCGGTTGTCAAACCCTTCATGCTGATCATTGCCCGTGACACTACGCACGCCGCACAGCTTATGCAGCGTATCCGGTCGGACGAGTTCTTTAGTGGGGACTACAAGGACAAGGTCATTCAGGTGGATTCGAGCAGGACCGGCGCGGAGGAGGATGAGATGGTCCAGCGCCTCCTCGCCGTCGAGAGTCCCGAGGAGCCGACCGAGATCGTCATCCACGTGAACATGCTCAAGGAGGGCTGGGACGTCACCAACCTCTACACCATTGTCCCCCTTCGGGCCGCCAACGCTCGAACCCTGATCGAGCAGTCGATCGGCCGGGGACTTCGCCTGCCTTATGGCAGACGGACCGGCGTCAGTGTCGTGGACCGGCTGAGCATCGTCGCCCACGACCGGTTTCAGGAGATCATCGATGAGGCCAATCGTCCCGATTCGATCATCCGCCTCACACAGGTCGTGCTTGACCCGAGCACCGATCTCCAGAAAACCCGTACGGTGGTCATCCAGTCGAACGTTGTCGAGCAGATCGAGGCGATGGCCGACGAATCAGAGCGCCGGATTGCGCAGGCGACCCGCGAGGTGATCCGACGATACGAACACCTGCCCGGGTCGAACCACCTGCTGAGGCCGGAGATCCGCGAGCAGATCGTCCAGGAGGTCACGGAATACGTCAGGACGGCGCAGCAGACGCTGCCGGGTGTAACCGAGCAGCCGAATATCGCGGAAGTTGTGACGAAGACCACCGACCTCGTGGTGCGGCAGACTATCGATATCCCGAGGATTCTGGTCACGCCAAAGGGCGAAGTGACCAGCGGCTTTCATCTCTTCACGTTGGACTGCTCCAGTATCCGGTATCAGCCGGTCGAACGGAACCTCTTGATCCAGCATCTGCGAACACATGTGCAGGACACGCTGAGCTTCGGTGGCGTCTCGCATCCGGAACAGCGGTTAGAGGATTACCTGGTGCGCGGCCTGGTCGATTTCGACGATATCGCCTATGACGAGCACGCCGACCTACTCTATGACCTCGCCGGGCAGGTGGTGAGACATTTGCGTTCGTACCTGACAGAGGAGGATACGCAAAATGTGCTGATCTATCACCAGAAGCAGCTCGCGGCGTTCGTGCATGCGCAGATGCAGGCCCACCAGTGGGAAAGCGCAAGAGGGTACGACGTTGTGGTAAGCAAGGGGTTTACGGAACTCAAGGGCGGTGCGTGTACCGCCAAAGCGGACGAGCCTGTTCAGGACTTCCGACAGACTGTGGAAGACAAGGGCCGTATCGCGCAAATGGTGTTTGGGGGCTTCCAGCAGTGTCTGTATCCTATGCAGAAGTTTCAGTCCGATGCCGAACGGAAGCTGGCCGTGATCCTCGACCGCGAGGTGCAGAAGTGGTGCAAACCGGCGCACGGGCAGTTTCACATCTTCTATAAGGTGGGCATCGACCACCACGAATATGTCCCGGACTTCGTGGCTGAAACGGAACACGCGATCTACTTGCTTGAAGCCAAGGCGCGGAATGAGATGACCGATGCCGACGTGCTGGCCAAGCAAGAGGCAGCGATGACATGGTGCGGCTATGCCACGACCCACGCCCTCAGCAACGGCGGCAAGCCGTGGACGTACCTCCTCATTCCGCACGATGCAATCGCCGGGAACATGACGCTTGGTGGCTTGGTCGCCCAGTTCGCCACGGCACTGTGAGTGTCACTGATGGACATCGTGTCGCACGGACTGTGGGGCGGCATCGCCTTCGGACGGACTAACCGGCGGAGCTTTGGCCTGGCCGTAGCCTGCGGCATACTTCCGGATCTGGTGCCGTTCGGCCCCTGGCACGTCACGATGCTCCTTGGTCTGGCCCAGCGGCCGCCGCGTAACGGGTGGGAGCCGCCGGACCCCGACCTAATCCCGGCGTATGTTCATCACCTGTACAGCGTGACGCACAGCCTGCTCGTCTTCCTTGTCGTATTCGCCGTCATTGGAATCGTGTGCCGAAGGCCGGTCTGGGAGATATGCGCCTGGGGACTGCACATCGGCATGGACATCTTCACGCACTCCACGCGGTTTTTCCCCACGCCGTTTCTCTGGCCGTTTTCGACCTTTACAATCAACGGCTGGCCGTGGGGACAGCCGGCGATCTTCGTTCCCAACGTACTCCTCCTGGTACTGCTATACGCCTGGTTCTGGCTGTATCGGCCGAGAGCGTCGCGCAAGCCCCCGCATACACATACGACGGTGTAGCGCTTTCACGACAACGAGAAAGGCAGAGAGACCGGGCGCTATTCGAAACAGATCAGCACGGGTGACGCAACCGAGGGGGGAACAACGATGAGATGGTCCTGGCGACTGGGCGAAGTGGCGGGAATTGCCGTCTATGTGCACGTGACCTTCCTGGTCCTTGTTGGCTGGGTGGCCGTAAGCCACTGGCTGCCCGAACGGAGCATAGCCGCCGCGCTGGCAGGCAGCGGGTTCATCTTAGCGCTGTTCGGCTGCGTAGTGCTCCACGAGTTCGGGCACGCGCTCACCGCGAAAAGGTACGGCATCAGGACCCGCGACATCACGCTGCTCCCGATCGGGGGCGTGGCGCGGCTTGAGCGGATGCCGGATGTCCCGATCCAGGAGCTCTGGGTCGCGCTGGCCGGCCCGGCCGTCAACGTCGTTATCGCGGGACTCCTCTTCGTTTGGCTGGCATTGACAAGCGGCCTCGAGCCATTAAGTCAACTGGGCGTGGCCACCGGCCCGTTCGTCCAGCGCCTGATGGTGGTGAACCTCTTTCTCGTAGGATTCAATCTGATCCCGGCCTTCCCGATGGACGGCGGTCGGATGCTGCGCGCGTTCCTCGCGATGCGCATGGAGTACACCCGCGCGACCCAGGTGGCCGCTGGACTCGGCCAGGGAATCGCGGTGCTGTTCGGGTTCATCGGCCTGTTCACCAATCCGTTCCTGCTGTTTATCGCACTCTTTGTGTGGATCGGCGCCGGCCAGGAAGCCAGCATGGCGCAGATGAAGTCGGCCCTCGGCGGGATCCCCGTCGGCCGGGCCATGCTCACCGACTTCCGCACCCTGTCGGCTCGCGATTCCCTGGCGAGGGCCGTCGAGTTGATCCTTGCCGGCTCGCAGCAGGACTTCCCCGTCGTAGAAGATGATCGCGTGGAGGGGGTGCTGATGCGGAGCGATCTGCTGGCGGCCCTGGCTTCGCGCGGGCAGGTGGTGCCGGTCGCCGAGGTGATGCGCCGGAATTTCTATCTCGTCGACTCGTCCGACATGCTGGAAACGGCGTTCGCGCGCCTCCAAGCCTGCGACTGTCACACGCTGCCCGTGATGCATGACGGCCGGCTGGTGGGCCTGGTGACCATGGAGAACCTCGGGGAGTTCATTTCCATCCAGACAGCGATAAAGGCCAAGGTGGCCTGACGTGCGCAGCTCCGTAACTGGTGGGATGCCGCCGTCACTTATGCGGGCCTCTTGCTCAGTATAGGCTCCTCACCTGTCAGACGTGCGATTTCGGCTCGGACGAGGTCCCGGAGCGCCAAGACGTCTTGCCACCCGCTGCCTTGGGGCGGGATCGGCGCGCCGATCGAGACCGTGATCGGACCCCGTTTGGGCAGCCACGTGCCATCAGGCAGCAACTCGCGAGTTCCCCGTAGCCCGATAGGAATGACAGGACATCCTGCTTCAGCGGCTGCCTTGAACGCCCCAGGTCGAAATGGCAGCAGCCCAGGGGATCGAAAGAACGTGCCCTCCGGAAAGAAGAGGAGAGAGGTCCCGGCGCGGAGGATGGCTGTGGTGCGCGCCGCGACAGCCACGCGCTTGGCAGGATCGACCCGCTCGACGGTCAGATGGCCCACTCTTCGGATCACTGTCCCGATAAATGGATAGGAGGCAAGCGCGGCCTTGGCGACGAAGCGAAAGTCTACCGGAAGGGCCCGGAGGAGAATACCAGCGTCCACGTAACTGGCGTGGTTCGCGGCGAGGACCACCGGGGCTGCTCCGCGGAGATGCTCGAGCCCCTCGATCCGCAAGGGGCAGCCCGAGAGTGCCAGTACCGGCCGACAGTAACCTTTCACGAGCCGGTTCGCGGCGTGTCCCCGTGGCACAATACGTAGAAGTACCCAGAGGAGCGGCAGGGGCGCGATCACCAGCCCCCAGATATACGCGCCGTAGGTCAGCGCTGCAAGCCGGCTGCCGAATCGTCGAAGCTGAGCGCCCGCAGCCTGGAGGTGCAACCGTACCCACTGCATGCCAAGAGATCGGCCGCGACGCTCAACCTGCCCACGCAGATACGCGTCGCGCATGGCGCTGCGCCGAATCTTGCCGCTCGACGTCTTGAAGACGGTTCCCGGCCTCGCAATCACGAGCGTGTCGGGCGGGAGGCCGATCGCCGTCACTATCCTGTCAAGCGCCTCCGTTCGGATCTCCTCGACTCGCTCCGACGCGGTCTCGCGGCTTTCCGCGATGACAACCAGCCGTTCCGTACCGGCTTCCACATCGGTGATCCCAAAGGCGGCAACACACCCTTTCCTGATGCCCGGGACGTCTCCGACGACCTCTTCCACTTCCTGAGGGTACAGGTTGCGACCGGCCTTGATGATAAGATCTTTCTCTCGGCCCGTGATGAACAGCTCTCCCTCGGCCCGATAGCCGAGATCGCCGGAATCCAGCCACTCGTCGTGCAGGACAGCCCGCGTCGCGTCAGGGTTCCGAAAGTAGCCGCTCATGACTGAGGGCCCGCGGAACTCGATACGGCCTTCGATCCGTTCGGCGACTGGGTGACCGGCCCCATCGACGATGCGGATCTCATGTTCCGCCAGAGGGCGTCCGCACGAAACGAAGCGCAGCGGGGTCCGATCCTCAGGCAGAGCGGGGCGCGCCTCGCGGATGCGCTCAAACGCTTCCCGTGCCACCCGATCGACCCGGGGCGGATAGCCGAGAGGCGGGACTGTCAGGGAAACGGCGCACTCGGCCAGGCCGTAGACCGGGCACATCGTCTCCGCCTTGAAGCCATAGGGTGCAAACCGCCGCGTGAAACGCCCGATCGTCTCCGGACTGACGGGTTCAGAGCCGTTGAACGCTAACCGCCATGAGCTCAGGTCCAGGCCCTCAAGCTCCGCCTCGCTCACCTTCCGGACACAGAGGTCAAAAGCAAAGTTCGGCGCAGCCGACAGGGTCGCGTGGTGACTGTGAATCGCCCACAGCCATCGAGCCGGTCTGGCGAGGAAGGCAAGGGGCGACAGGATGGCGATCGGAATCCCAAAGTAAAGCGAGGTGAGCCACGATCCGATCAACCCCATATCATGGTAGAGCGGCAACCACGTCACGCCGATATCTGTCGGACTGATCGCAATCGCCTTGCCGATGGCTTGGATATTCGCCAGGATGTTCGCATTGGAGAGGGCCACGCCTTTCGGATCGCCGGTGCTGCCGGACGTATACTGAACAAGCGCAGGGTCGTCGCTGCGCTGGCGGCGTATCAACATCCCCGCCTCCGGCAGCGAGAGATGCTCGATTGCGGTCACCTCATCAAGCGAGGGCACGCGGCCCCGCAGCAGCCTCGCCACACGCCCGACCTCTCCGAAAGCAATGAGGAGGCGGGCCTCGGCGTTGTGAAGAATTCGGACCTGACGCCTCACGTATTCCTCGATGCGATCAAGCCGAAACGGCGGATAGATCGGCACAGGTACAGCCCCCGCAAGCAGCGTGCCGAAGAACGCCTCAAAGAAGGCCGCCTCTGTCCTGAGCATGAGCGCCACCGAGTGTCCTGGGCCGAGTCCCCGTTGACGCAGTCCCGCTGCGACTGCCGTCGCCTGGTTCCAGAGTGCCCCATAGGGAATTGGCGTTTCGGTTCCATCGTCTCGACGGAGGAAGATGTGCACCCGCTCGGGATGAGTCTCTGCGTGCCAGCGGAGGACCTCTACGAGCGTCCGAGCGTCTGAGGGGGCAGCCACACCAGGACTGATGGGAAGGCGGATTTCGTGGATGACCTCAGGTTTCGTGGGCGCGGCGACTCGGATCGCCTCGGCAAGGTCGCGTGGGCTTTCGGCCTCGGCCATCACGGCATCCGGCAGAAGAACGCCGAAGGCCTCCTCGAGCCGCACGAGCAGCTCGACTCGCTCGAGGCTGCCGATGCTGAGATCGCGATCAAGTACACTTTCAGGTGTGACGGGTCCACGGAACGCGGCTCCGCCAAGTTCGGCAACGAGCTCCTCGACGATGGCGAGTACTCGATGCTCGATCTCATCGTATCCGGCCGGCTTGACAGGCGCGGTATCCACCTCTCACTTATCGATAATCGTGCGAGCAGATTTTACTGGCGCTGGGGTGTTTCCACACACCACGCTACTGCATTTTGCGGCGCTGTGCAAGCCCGGGTCTGGACGACGACGTCGAAGGGAACTTGAGATCACGGAGGAACATGCGGGTCGTAACCGGACCTATGCCCTTGAAATCCTGGAGACGCCTGGCAAGGTCCTTCATGTCACTTGACTGTGCAACCAAGTTCGTGATGGAGCCATAGCGGGCGATAAGGGATCGAGAGATGTCAAGCAATTTGGTGGCGGTCGAGAAATCGAAGCGGACATAGTGGCCGCGGTCTAAGATGCTCACCAGCCGATCCCACCCCGCTTCAAGAAGCGCCTCTGGAGTCACCAACCCCTCCCTGACGAATTCCAGATAGGCTCGCTTGGCCACCTCCTGTTGAATTGGTTTGCCAAACAAGAGGCAGGCCAAAAACCATTTAAAGCGCTCTCCTTCCGTCCCCGATTCGAGATCGATCCCGAGATCCCGAGCGCGGATGGTAGGTTTGGCCATGGCCTGTACTCGAGTCCGCTCAGTGGGGCGCGTCATGCCCCCCGACTTGAGCGGGGATTGGTCCGCGCGCGGCTCGAAGCCACGCGAGGGCACGTTCGGGAAGCTCCTCCCGGTTCTTGAGCGTCACCTCCCACTGCTCGACATCAGTCCTCTGCTTGACTTCTGCGATGAAGCCACCGCCCCGAAGGGCGATCGTCGCGACCACGAGACAAGGGGAGGTGAGGAGTTTTCGCACGGGAGCGAGCCGGTGTATCACCGTGGTCTTGCCGACCCCGGGACGACCCGTCAGAAACAGGACATGTCTCGTCTGGAGGTTCCCCATCGCATCACCAAAGGCTATGGGAGATTCAGCCTACTCATCGTACCACACCATCGGTTTCCATTTCAGCCCCCTCACCGTGTAAAGCATACCTCTTGGCCTTGAAAGAACTGCTCTCCTCCTGTAAGCACCCAGTATGTGCGGTTGAAACAACCCCCAGAAAATCAATAAGTTGGCAACGTGACTCGCGATCCGCTCCTCTGGCATAGTGGTTGCTTTACCCACAAATAGACGAACATCTTCTAAAAGGAGGCGGTGAGCTATGTCGGCAGGTGGATGGAATGCATGGAAAGTAACGACGATTGGGATGGCTGTGGTGTTCACCACGGCGCTGATTACGGGGTTGGTGGTGGCGAACTGGGTAGGGAACCAGAAGACACGACCGGGCACCACTCCAGATGTCCAGATCCAGAGGCCTATGCCGTCTCACGTCGCATCGAGACCGTTGCCGTCTGACATCGAAGCGTGTAACCGATATGCCAGTTCTGTTGTTGGTGACAAGACGACTGAGGTGATCAAAGATGTGTTGATCGGAGGTGCCATCGGCGCCGGCGTGGGAGCGGCCGGGGGCGCAATCGGCGGGGGTGGTAAAGGTGCCGGCAAGGGGGCGGGTATCGGCGGTCTGGTCGGAGCGACTGCGGGAACCCTGTACGGCCTCAACGAGGCCAATCAGCACGACGCCCGCTACGCAGCGGCGTATCGGACCTGCATGCACAGGCGGGGATTTACCCGGTAGTCTAAAGCGGTGCCTGGCGGTCTTCGAGCTAGATAGTTCGCCTACTAACCCGCCGGGAGTTGATCACTGAATAACCCGCCGAATCTACTCAGCCTGAGGTGCGCCTACGGACGCGCGCGCTCCCCTCGCGGTCCGTCACGCGTGCGGCACCATCTGGAGCACCGACCGCCTCAATTGGTATCCATCAAAAATGACTTCTACTTCCGAGAAATATTTCGAAAGATAACCCACCACAGGCCATATCCGATCACTAACACGCCGACCACAACCGCCCAAATAATACCGTCTGTGTCAAGTGTCAACATCAATGCGCCTCTCGCAGTGTGAGATTATAGACCACGATTATGTTACACCCGCTTGTCGTCCTGTAAAACCGTGATCACTACTTGATTATATTGATACGGCCGAAGTCGGTCTGTAAGCCGGATCCTGTACGGCCAGACCTTGCGGACCAACCGGATGACCATTCCTCTAGGCCCGGCGTTACCGCCGGGCTCAAGCAGCCTACCCGTCCCGCCTGCCCCTGAAGGAGCACGAGAGCGGGCCGCTCTCTGCCGAATGGGGCGGGACCTATTTGGCCTTGCTCCGAGTGGGGTTTGCCAAGCCGGCATGTCACCATGCCGCTGGTGCGCTCTTACCGCACCTTTTCACCCTTACCCACGGGGCCATGCGGCCGATGGTGCAGCGTGGGCGGTATCTTTTCTGTGGCACTGTCCGTGAGGTTACCCTCCCTGGGCGTTACCCAGCACCCTGCCCTGCGGAGTCCGGACTTTCCTCCCGTCCGCCAAAAGCGAACCGGCGGCCATCCGACCGACTTCGGCCACTCTCAACGTACCGCAGGCCGGCCTAATTTGCAACAACGATCCTTACGACAATCGGCCCGATCGATGCCCGCAACTGGAGGGTCCAGGATCTATGTAGCGGCTGCATTGTTCAGCGCCCCCGCTATCCTCGCGAGTGGATGAGGTATAGGTCACAAGTCCTTTGGACGAAGAATCGCTGACGCGATTTCGAGTCCTTCCTTTGGGATGTATTTCGAGGAGATTGGAACGATGGCGATCACGCGGATGTTCGCAGGGGCGAGCAGCGCCTACGGGGAACTCGTTTGTTTGACTTTGTCGAGTTCGGCATTTGCCTTGGCGAGATCATCACGGACTGCCTGCTGGATTTCCATGGCCGTTTCTGAGTTGCCCGCCGCATCCAGCGCGCGCAAGACCGAATCTCGAAGCCTCCACATTGCCCCTTTATCAACACTCTCGCCTCGCTTCAGAGCCCGAGCGGCATCCTGGAACGCCTTCTCAGTCTCTTTCAGCAAGTCGACATCGGCAACATGTCCTTCGCGTATCCCCTGCTCTACCTTATAGACAGCATCCAGCATCGCCGTTTCGAACCTTCTCTTTTCGTTTTCGAGCCACGCGATCAGCACGATTCCCACAAATACGAGAACAGCCACTGCGCCTATTATTCGCCCGGCCAATTTTTCCTCCTGTATCCCTAAGAAAGATGTGCCGCAATTGTCGTGTGCAGTTGAAAGAGCAGAGATACCCCCCAAGTCGTCAAGCAACCGGAATCATTAACCTGTCACCACCCCAAACGGTGATTCGCGCTGTATCGAATAATAGACAGCGCGGAGAGCAAGACAACATCACGCATACTGGGCGGCTTTCCATGACTGAAAATAGGTGTCCACCCCGTCAATAAAACCGGGATGTTTCGACTGCCATCCCAACAGGCGTACGGCCTTACTGGAATCAACGCGCTGATCCAAGGTCAGACATTCGGCAAAACCGTCCAGGATGTACGAGGCCTCGTCTGCCGGAACAAATTGCGCCTGTCCGGTATATCCGGTAGCCCGCGCGACGGCGTCGGCCATTTCACGCACGGTTGAGCGTGATTGATCGGTGAGGTTGAAGACCTCGCCGCCGAGTCCCCTCTCAGCCGCCCGCAGATACCCTTCGGCCAGATCGTCGACATGCACCATCGCCCAGTGATTGCTGCCGTCGCCAATGACCTGGAGCTGTCGACCTTTGTCGGGCCCATCGAACCACATCCCGGTCAGCCCGCCCTGTCGGCCATAGACACAGCCGGGCCGCACCACAACCCCGCGAACCTCCGACGCCTTCAGCACCATCTGCTCAATATCAGGGCGGCCGGCAATCAGTGGCGCAGGCTTCAGGGATGCGCCCTCATCTACGGTCTTACCGAGGGTATCGCCATAGACCCACGTCCCGCTTGTGTACACGACGGTTTTCGGCTGCAACCCGCGCGTGCCGGTCGCCAGCAATACCTCCATCGTACGCCGGTCCAGCGAAAAGGTATCGGCCTGATAATCGACGGCGGCATGGATCAACATCGCGCATTGCTCGGCGATCTGCTGATAACTCTCCGGATGTTGCATGCTCCCGATGACCGGATGGATTTCGTGCATCGCAATGGCGTGGGCCTTCTTCTCGCTGCGGACCAATCCCCACACCTCATGACCTGCACGGCGAAAGGCCGAGGCCACGTTGAAGCCGATATATCCGTTTGCGCCAGTCACAAATACCTTCATTATCCCTCCCTCTGTGGATGATCGATTCGAGATCACTGCTTCTATTCGACGGTGATTCTCTGAGCCTTCCGGCGTGAGCCCGGCTTTGACTCGGACGCCGCCGCCCACAGTCCTTTGTTCAACAATGCCTGGACCGCGAGGAGCAGTTCACGTCCTGCTTGGTTGACATGTTCGCTCACTTCTGGAGATATACACTCCCTGATCCCCCGCTGAAACCCTTCTTGCGCCTCGCACAGGGCGCACAACGGACAGCGATGCGGGCAGTGCTGCTTTTCCTTTTTAGCCATCTTTCTCCTCCTTGGGCTCTTCCTTGGGACCTCCGTCCTGACCGAAGCGTACCACGAGATAGCCCTCCTCAAGTCGCGCCCTTTTCACTGTGAGATCGGCCAACGCTCTGGGGAGCACAAGATCTCTCCGAAAGTTCCCGATCGACACGACCAGTTCATCGCCTTGTTTCAAGAGCGACAACTGCTCCTTCTGGAGGAATGGGAGTCGTAACCGGAGATAGTAATTACCCCCTTTCTTGCGGACCGTCTGGATCGGACCCGACATCCAGACGCTAAGCGGGTCCTGGTCGGCAAAGAGGCTCCTGCCCATCCGCTCAAGCATCGCAAGACCGACAACCTCGCGGTCGAAGAGCGGGACCTCCCAGATCGGGATCGGCGAAAAGCCCTGCTGGATCATCTCCCGGTAGCGGCCCTGGATGTGGCTCCACTCAGCAAAATAGCCGTGCTCGAGTTGACGGGGAAAGACGCGATTGCAGACGACCGCATCGGTGACGTAGCCATAGAGGTTCAGATAGGTCAGGGCCCGTTGCGCCTCCTTGATGACCATCTTCTCCGGATTGAGGACCAACCTGATGCTTGAACGCTTCGGATCGCACAACACCTCTTTCATGCCGTCAATACGCGTGAAGAGGGTCTCAATCGCCGCGTACACATTATCTTTGGGAAGAGGAACCGGTACGAAGGGCTGGACAATGGGACCCATGGTGGTGACGATTCGACGTTCCCACGGAAAGAGCTTCTCCATGTACCAGCGCGCCACATCGGGAAAACTCAACAGACGCATCGTCTCCCCGGTCGGCGCGCAATCCACAATGAGGCAATCGAAACGTCCTTCCTCCCCTCGCAGCCGTATCTGCAGGAGACTGCACAACTCCTCCAGCCCGGGGAAGACCGCCATCTCTTCGGCGATCACCTCGTCGACGCCGCGAGTGGCGAACAGGACCGTCAGATAGTCCTTGACCTCACCCCAATGGGTTCGGATCTCCTCCAGAACATTGATCTCCTGCCCCCACAGACGGTCGGTAATCGGCGTCGGTTCCGGCCCGAGCGGCTGATCGAAGGCATCGGCCAGGCTGTGGGCCGGATCAGTGCTGATCACAAGAGTGCGGCGGCCTCGCTCGGCCGCCATCAACGCCGTAGCGGCTGAGACCGTCGTCTTACCGACCCCCCCTTTGCCGGTGTACAGAATAATGCGCATCGAACCTCGCCTTACTTCCCGGATTCACCCCCATTATAACGACGGAAGGTCGCCTCGTAAATCCCTCGCACCCGTCCCGTATGGCGCTGGTAATCAGCCAGCAACCGTTCCCCTGGAGTGCCACCATCGTCGACACCATACCCGAGGCGTCGCGCCAGGCGATCGAGTCGACCAGGATCCTGCGGCAGCGCCGAGGTCTCGCGATCGGCCACGACCCGAAGACGATTCTGTACAGTCCGCAGGAACCGATAGGAATCGCGAAGCTGGGCGACATCCGGATCGGGCAGCAGACGTGCGTGGCGCGCTGCCTCCAACGCGGCCAGCGTGTTGTTCACGCGAAGAATGGAGTGCGTCGATCCGTAGGCGAGTTGCAGAAACTGAGCGATGAACTCAATGTCGACGATCCCGCCGCTGCCCAACTTTATATGGCGCTCGCCGGTCTTCTCCTTGGTCAGCTCCAGCTCCATCCGGCGCCGCATGGCCGTGATATAGGTCGCCAGGCTCTCCACTGAGGTTGGTCGGTAGATGAGTTCGGCCAATGACGCCATAAACGGCGCCGCGATGTCAAGATCGCCCGCGATGGGTCGCGCCCTCAGGTACGCCTGGCGCTCCCACAGCTCTGCCGTCCGGGCAAAGTGCGTCTCAAACGCCGCGAAGGACTGTGCCATCCTGCCCATTGACCCGCCAGGCCGTAGTCGGATATCAACGCGGTAGGCCGTTCCTTCTTTGGTGATGGTGGTGAGAATCTTGCAAATCCTGTCAACCAGACGCTCGAAATAGTCGGCATGGCTCACGCTCTTGGACCCGCCTGTCGTCATACCGTCTTGCGCGTAGGCAAAGGCCAGATCAAGGTCGGACCCATACCCCATCTCCTCAGCCCCACATTTCCCCAGACCCAACACAATGAATCCCCCAGAGGATGGGAGACCATATGGCGATTGCAGATCCTCTCGACCCAACCAATAGGCCGCATGAACACAGGCCTCCGACAGACGCGTCAAGGCGCTGCCCACGTCAGCCAGGGCGGCCTTTCCCAACAGGTCCAGGACGCCGATTCGGAACTCCCCCGCCTGTTTGAACCGCCGCAACGCATCTAATCGGGCGCTCCCCGGCGCAGCAGCAGTCACCGCACTCAGGCACGCCTCAACCGGCTTGTCGGATCGATCACGTTCAGGCTGACCCGGCATAAGCAGCAGATCGATGAGCGCGGGATGCCGGATCAGGCCCTGCGAGAGGAACTCGCTTGAGCCAAAGAGTCGCATCAGATGGATCAGAGCAAGCGGCGCCTGCTTGAAGATGTCGTACAGGCCGGCGCTGGACTCGACCCCCTCAATAAATCGCTCACACTGCAGGAGGGCCAGGTCCGGATCCGGCGCCTGCCTCAAACCCTCCATCAGCGCGGGAGCCAGGGAGGCGAGGGTCCGTCGAGCGCCGGCCGTCGTATGTCTGAATGGAGGACCGTCCCGCAATACAAGTAACGCACGGACGGCACCATCAAGATCCACAACTCCAGCCGCCGCGAACTGCTCCCGTATCGCCCGTTCATCTCCCCGCCCATCAAGAAAGTCGGAGAGCGGATGCGGCGGAATCTCCTCTTCGCCTGGAGGCGGCTCTCTCAACAGGTAGTCGTATGCCTGTCGGACGCCCTGGATATGCCGCTGATAGTCTTGCTGGAAGTCCGCCGCCGGGTCAGGCGACCGATCAGCGGAGTAACCAACCCGCCGAGCCAGCTTCATAAGGCCCTCATGGTCGGTCGGCAAGGTATGGGTCTGCAAGTGGTGGAGGATCTGCAGGCGATGCTCGACCGTACGGAGGAAGGTATAGGCTGATGCCAATGTCGCATGCTCATCGCCGGTGATGTGTCCTCGATCGGCTAACCGCCGCAGCGCGCGGAGGGTATTCGGCTCGCGGATCCACGGATCGCCGGCCCCATACAGAAGCTGGAAGGTCTGCACGACAAATTCAACCTCACGGATTCCCCCATAGCCCAGCTTGACGTGCCGAAAGGTCTCCTGGTCACGCCCGACCTTGGCATTAATCCGATCTTTCATCGCACGGATTTCGCCGATGGCACTGTAGTCAACCGATCGGCGATAGACGAACGGCTCAATCAGCTTGAGAAACGTGTCCCCCAGTGTCGAATCGCCGGCTACCGGCCTCGCCTTGATCAGGGCCATGCGCTCCCACGTCTGTCCCCATGATTCGTAATAGAGCTCATACCCTCTCAGCGAATAGGCCAGCGGACCAGACCGCCCCTCCGGCCGAAGGCGCATATCAACCCTGAAGACGCGCCCTTCCGATGTTAATTCGCCGATCGCTTTGATCACGCTCTCTCCCAGGCTGGTGAAGAACTCGTGATTGCTCACTTTGCCGACAAGGGCGCCCGTGGGGCCGACGAGCCCGACCGTCTCTCCTTCCCCCTCGTACACGAACAGAAGGTCGATGTCCGAACTGAAATTCAGCTCCCCGCCGCCGAGCTTTCCCATTCCGATAATGGTAAATCCGCACGCCCTGTCGCCTGAGGCTCCGGCGCACCGCGGCTCGCCATGTCGATGCACCAGTTCATCGCGACAGACCTCGTACGCCCGCTGCAGCGCGACATCGGCCATCAGGGAGAGTTGCTGTGTAACGCCGGTCAGATCCAGATTGCCCAGAAGATCCTGAAGCCCAATCCGTAAAGTCTCCCGCATCTTGAATCGACGCAGCGCCGTCCACAGCCGCTGCCGGCTTTTCGCCCTTGGGAGCAATCCATCCAACTCTTCGATCAGCTCCTCCTTGGACCTCGCCCGCCTGAGCAGACCGGGCTCCAGCAGCCAGTGCAGGTCCTGGGGGTAGCGGATCAGGACATCCGAGAGATACTGCGAACTCCCAAACAGCGTCAGCAACAGATCGAGCGATTTCGGACTGTCCCGGAAAAGCGAGAAGAGAAACCCCCGGTCGATGACCGCCTCAGCATAACGCTCCAGATTATTGAGCGCCATATCCGGGTCGGCGAGATTGACCAGACGATTCAGAAGCAGCGCGAGAATTGAGTGAAACGAGGTCTGGTGCGAGGGCGATGACCCGGCCAGGCGTTGCAGATTTTGCCGGGCTTGCTCAGAATTTCGACAGCCGGCAGCGGTCAGTACCTCAACTCCGGGAGGGAATGGTTCCTTCATCGGTAGACATCTCGCGACCACACTGACAACGCGATAACGACTTATTTGCGCCTGCAACGGAGGGGCTGTATTCTTCAAATCGGCTGCACCACATGATCGTGGCCGCGCACTTCCTCCGGCAAGTCCGGGGAGTGTCCAGGTTACTTCACCGCATACCCGCGTCCGGTCATGCAGGCGGCGTAGGCCCGATCAAACCCTTCCTGGCTCTTCCCGTATGCGGCACCCCCACCGGACATGGCACCGCCGACTGCGCCAGTGGCCGCCCCGACGGCCGCGCCTGTACCGGCACTGCCGACCACCGCCCCGCCGACCGCGCCAATTGCGGCGCCCCCGAGCGCGCCCAACACCGCGCCGACGCCGGCACCCTTGGCGGTCTCCTGCGTACCGGAGCTATATCCGGTCTGCTGCCTTGCCCACTCCAGACACTCGGCGCGATCGCGATTAAGCTGCTCTTGAGTCTGTCCGTACTGCGGATAGACGTAGTAGCCAGGCTGTGGATAGGCAGAAGCATCGGGCTGCTCTGTTGTCGCGCAGCCCGTGACCGCAACACCGAACACAATGAGAACCACCCACACACCTACACGCTTCATCTCTCCCCTCCTCCGCCTCCGACCTGCGAGTGATGTTGGCCATCTTTCCATCGCCTGAATAGTATCATGGCGGGTCTTAATCTCGCAAGTTGTCTCAGTAGATCAGGAGAAAGCAAAACGGCCCCAGCTTGTTGTGGCTGGGGCCGTTTACGCAACTGTTCTCACTCCGTCCTTCTCCGCACCCAGGAGGTACGGTGAGAAGGGAAGGGTGAGGGGATTAGATATCGAAGTAGAGGGCGAACTCCCAGGGGTGGGGGCGGAGCCGGATCGGATCGACCTCATTCTTCCGTTTATAGTCGATCCAGGTATCGATGAGATCCGGGGTGAAGACATCGCCCCTCAAAAGAAACTCGTGGTCAGCCTCCAGGGCATCCAGGACCTCGCCAAGGCTTCCTGGTAGCTGCTTGATCCCCATCGCCTCTTCCGGCTCAAGTTCATACAGGTCCTTATCGATCGGCTGCCCCGGGTCAATCTTGTTCTGAATGCCGTCAATACCCGCCATCAGCAACGCGCTGAAGGCCAGGTAGGCATTGCAACTGGGATCGGGCGTTCGGAACTCGATCCGCTTGGCCTTCTCACTCTTTGAATAGAGAGGAATCCTGGCGGCCGCCGATCGGTTGCGTTGGCTGTACACAAGGTTAATCGGCGCCTCGTAGCCCGGTACGAGCCGTCGGTACGAATTGGTAGTGGGCGCGATAAAGGCGCAGAGCGCCGGCGCGTGCTTCAGCAATCCACCGATGTAATAGCGCGCCATCGCGGAGAGATCTCCATAACCTCCGAGCTCCCAGAAGGCGTTCTTGCCGCCCTTCCAAAGACTCTGGTGGACGTGCATGCCGGAGCCGTTGTCCTGAAAGATCGGCTTGGGCATGAAGGTGGCCGTCTTGCCATGCTTGCGAGCAGTATTCTTCACGCAGTACTTGTACCACTGCACCTTGTCGGCCATTTTGGTCAGCGTATCGAACCGCATGTCGATCTCGCACTGGCCGGCTGTTGCGACCTCATGGTGGTGAACCTCGATGGCAACCCCAACAGACTCGAGCGCCAGCATCATCTCCGAGCGAAGGTCCTGGAGCTTGTCCATCGGCGGCACAGGAAAATACCCCTGCTTGTAGCGAGGCTTGTACGCCAGGTTCGGCTTTTCCTCCTTCCCGGCGTTCCAAAATCCCTCCTCCGAATCGATGAAGTAGTAGCCGTGTTGATAGCTCTGATCGAAGCGAACGTCGTCAAAGACAAAGAACTCCAGCTCCGGACCGAAGTAACAGGTATCCGCCATCGCCGTCGACTTCAGGTACGCCTCGGCCTTTTGCGCAATATACCTCGGGTCCCGACTATAGAGCTGCCGTGTCACCGGATCCATGACATTGCAGATCAGGACCAAGGTGGGAACAGCCGCATAGGGATCCATCATCGCCGTTGTCGGATCAGGAATCAGGAGCATATCCGATTCGTGGATCTGCTGGAAGCCACGAATGGAGGAACCGTCGAACCCGATCCCGTCCGCGAACAGATCTTCCGTCAATTCTCGGCTGGACATAGAAAAATGCTGCCACAGGCCGGGCAGGTCGATGAACCTGAAGTCGACGATCTTTGCGCCTCGCTCGTTCGCCAGCTTGACGACGTCCTTCGGTGTCATAGGATTGCCTTCCTCCTTCTCGGATCGAACAATTCGCCATTGAACCGTTCATGGAGCGGTCAGTTGCCTCTCCATTACGTACCCTTAAATCGCCGCTTCGCCCCTCTCACCGGTCCGGATCCGGACAACCTCGTCGATCGATACGATAAAGATCTTTCCGTCTCCAATGCGACCGGTCTTCGCCGAAGAGAGGATCGTCTCCACAACCTTATCGCACTTATCGTCCGGAACAACGACTTCGATCTTCACCTTAGGCAGAAAGTCTATGGTGTATTCACTACCTCTGTACAGTTCGGTGTGCCCTTTCTGCCGACCAAAACCCTTCACTTCGCTTACGGTGAGACCCTGAATTCCCACTTCCGCCAGAGCGCTCTTCACCTCATCAAGCTTGAAGGGCTTAATGATCGCCTCGATCTTCTTCATCCGCCATCCTCCGTCTCTGAAGGCGTTTGCCTCCCAGTCGGGGGTCTCTTACCCCCGCTTCCGACACCACTGCCGGTCTTTACACCCTCCGTTCGAGTGAGCAAATCGTATGCCAAACCTCTCGACACCTCAATCCCTGTACGATTGCTCTATCAATCCCCTAAAACGGTCTCTTTACGACCTTCCTCACCGTTTTCTCGCCTCCCAGGTCTCCAGTTATGCCCACTATTTCGTCATCTATTTACCGCTGTGATCATTTATCAGGCAACTACAGCCGTGCCTCACGGAGATATCTGGCTGCGTCTTCCGGAAGAACGGGATTGATATAGAAACCAGTCCCCCACTCGAAACCCGCCACCTTGACGAGTGTCGGCATGATCTCAATGTGCCAGTGATAATGATTCACCTCGGTCTCCTGAAGCGGCAGGCTGTGAATCAGGTAGTTATAGGGAGGATTAACGAGCACCTGACTCATTCTACCAAGAACCTCCTTCAGGATCCTCGAACAGCTCACCATGTCGTGCTTCTGTGCATCTTCGAAGAACGGTTCATGCCGCCGGGGAAGGATCCACGTCTCGAACGGAAAGCGCGATGCAAATGGCGCCATCGCAACAAACTCATCATTCTGCGCAATGATTCTCAGCTCCTGCTGAAGTTCCTGGCGGATCATGTCGCAAAAGATGCATCGATCCTTATAATCGAAGTAGGCCTTGGCGCCATCAACCTCTTCTCTTGCCCGCTTCGGAACGATGGGGGTCGCAATAAGCTGAGAGTGAGGGTGTTCCAGGGAGGCGCCGGCCTGCTCACCGTGATTTTTAAAGATCAAGATGTATTGGAACCGATCGTCTTTCCTGAGATCGAGTATCCGGTCTCGGTAGGCCCACAGGACTTCTTCCACCCGTTCCTCCGGCATGGCGGAGAGTACGTCATTGTGGTTGGGAGACTCAATGATCACCTCATGCGCCCCCAACCCGTGCATCTTATCGTAGATCCCCTCACCCGCCCGTTCCAGGTCTCCCTCGATCTGGAGCGCGGGGAACTTATTCGGAACAACGCGCAGACTCCATCCCCTACGATCTGATGAGTTACCGTTCTTCCGGTAGGCCATGATCTCAGGCGGCGTTTTGTCTTCATTCCCCGGGCAGAACGGGCAGAACCCAACCGCTCTGGGCGTCGGCGCGGTTGGAAAGTCCAACGGGCGCTTCCCCCGTTCTGTCGAAATAATGACCCATCGCGAAGTGATCGGATCTTTACGGAGTTGCGGCATTCGGTCGTCGTGCTCCTTTGCCTGGAGACCCCCTTATCTGAAAGCCGTCTAACAGTAAATCACGGGTTCGGGAATGTCAATGGGTAGGCGCTGAAATGAATACAGCGTATCGCCCGTGCGCATGCAAAGAAGACCGCCGCTACCAGCGAGTGATTGCGATGCGCGCTCGTAATGCGTTGCTTGTGTGACTCTGTTCATCCACCACGAATACCTCTAGCACTCTGATCCCCTCACTGTCCCACTTGAGGCTGGTTTCGACCTTCCCAATGGCCAGACCATACGTATCTGTTTTCAGGTTCAGGATTTTCGGCGCGAACGCCGGTGTATAGACCCACTCCCGAACCTCGGATGGGAAAATGCGAGCCTCGACAACATCTGCGTCGGTGTCCTCGAAGTCGAAGGTCACTTTTACCGCCTCTCCCACTCTCGCCTTCACAGGTTCCACCTGGAGATTGGAGATGATCGGCACACCCGGTCCGGCCACGGTAGGCTTTATTCGCCAGCTCGCACAGGCCGAAAGCGTACAGGCGATGACGCCGGCCAGCATCACCTGCTTCCCCCCGCGCCGCCACCGCCTTCCGTCATTGCTGTTCAGCATCGTCGGATTCCCTCTTCACCCCCTCAACGCTCACACGGTATGTCGCGCTCCCATCTTCCACACCGACTCGATATGATCCGGCCCCAAGACGCAACCTGTAGCGGTCCGGCACCCCGGGTCGACTCTGCCATACGCGTCGCAATGCGTCAAATCTTTCATGATAGGTCTTCCGAACGGCACATGCCTCGGATAGGGAGATGTGACGAAATCGGACGATCTGACCCGGTACAGCCTGGCCCAATCGAAACACGTCCTCCTGCACAAGGACTGCAATCTTTGTATAGCCTCCGGTCGTCTGGTGGTCCGCCAACAAAATCATCGGCTGGCCATCCGCAGCCACCTGCACCGCTCCCAGCGGGGTCGAGTCGGAGACAATATCTGCGCTTGATCGGTGGGCGATCGGCGGTCCCTGAAGCCTGGCACCCATCCGATCCATCTGCGGTGTAAAACGGTACAACTCACTCAGGAATGCGCGAATCCCGTCGGGAGTAAAGCGATCCTCTTGCAACCCAAGCACCACGCGCACCGTCAGGACCTCGCCTATCGGCTCCAGCCACCCCGAAGGCAGTCGGCGCCCACTGACCGCCTGAGGCTGATGCCCGACAAAACCGAGCGGCAGGCGATCGCCCTGGCGCACAGCCCGGCCCTGGAAACCACCGAACGCGGCAGGAAGGCAGGTGGAGCGGCTGCCGAGCATCACGGGCACATCGATCCCCCCGGCAACCGCCAAATAGGCGCGCAGCCCTCGGCGGGCGCGCTGGAATTCAAGCATCTTACCGCGCCGGATTCTGATAGCCGTCCCGCACGCGACCGGCTGTCCATCCACGAGGGGCCCCATATCCGCCCCCACAATTGCCACAACCACGTCAGTGAGCGCCCGAAGCGCCGGCCCATCAGCCGTCGCCTCTAAGCCCGCGAATCCCTCCCCATTATCAAGTAACAGGTTAGCAGCCCGCAACGCAGTCTGATCCATCGCGCCTGACGTCGGTACGCCGTATCTCTGATAGCCGATCCGCCCGAGGTCCTGGACGGTGGTCAGCAGCCCCGGCTTGATGACTTCAAAGGCGTCCAAGTTGCCCTCCCGCATATTCGTGAGGCGCTATCGGTACAAATCGGACCGTATCGCCCGGAACGAGCCGAGTTGGGGTATGAGAAAAGGGATCAAAGAGGCGAAAGGAGGTGCGGCCGATAATACGCCATCCCCCGGGACTCTCAATGGAATAGATGCCGGTCTGTCTTCCACCGATCCCTACGGAGCCAGCCGGCACCTTGAGGCGAGGGGTCGAAAGCCGCGGGACCGTAAGCTGTTCAGGAAGATCCCCAAGATACGGGAATCCTGCCGTAAAGCCAAGCATATACACATGATAGATCGGCTTTGAGTGGAGATGAACGACCGCTTCCCGTGATAGGCCGTTGTATCGAGCGACGAACTCGAGGTCGGGGCCATAATCCCCGCCATAGACGGTCGGGATCTCCACCACCTTCGGTCGCGCCTCAGCCTGGCTTCCCAATGAACCGTATAGCAGGCCGACCTTTTGCTTCAAGACGTCACGGCTGATTACAAGCGGATCGTAGTAGATGGCAAGCGATCGATAGGTGGGGACCGCTTCCAACACCCCTTTTACCCTCACCTGCTCTAACGCCAAGTCCAGGGCACGGACCTGGCGGTTCACACCAATATCAATGGCGTCACCCAATTCCACCACCAAACAGCTCTCTCCGCCGTCAAGAAACCTGACCGGCAACGGACTCCTCCAGTGGAACGGCCATCACCCCAGCCGCAGTCATCCGCTCGCGAAGCCGTTTCGCAACAGCAGGCGCGCCCGGGGTATCGCCATGCAAACAGACGGTATCCACCGTCATGGGGATCAGACGACCGGTGATGGCTCGCACCTTTCCCTCAACCATCAACAGCACCTGATCAGCCACCGTATCGGAATCGGTAAGGAGGGCGCCGGGCGCCGATCTGGGAACCAGGCTTCTGTCTTCGTTGTAGGCGCGATCGCCAAACCCTTCCTGCGCCGCTCGCAGCCCCGCTCTCAGCCCGGCCTTCACAAGCTCAGACCCTGAAGGCCCTATCAGAATCAGCGCGGGGTCAACGTCGGCGATCGCCCCTGCAACGGCTTCGGACAGCAGCCGGTCATTCGCGGCCATATGATAAAGCGCTCCATGAGGCTTGACGTGCTGAAGCCGCATCCCCTCAGCCTTCACGAACGCCCAGAGCGCCCCGATCTGGTACACGAGAGAGTCTCTTACCTCCTCCGGCGAGAGCTGCATCGGCCGGCGACCGAAGCCCAACAGATCCGGGAAGCCTGGGTGTGCTCCAATGCGGACGCCGTGCGTCTTCGCAAGTCTGACGGTCCGTCGCATGACCCGCGGATCCCCACCGTGCCATCCGCAGGCAATGCTCGCTGAGGTGAGATACGGCATCAACGCCTCGTCGCTCCCTAACGTCCAGACGCCAAAGCTCTCCCCGACATCACAATTCAGATCGATCCGCTTCGCGGTCATAATAGGTGTGGCCCCTGGAGATCAGGGGTAGCTTGTCCTGTGTGTACTTCTTCCGTAGCCAGTATAGTTGACACGGCGTGGATTTTACAATATTGTGGCAACCAATTAAAGGTCTTCACCGTATAAGCTTTTTGGCCGGCGAGAACGCTGGTGCTCGGATAGTCAACCGGTGCTGTCTGTTACGGCACACATCACAAGGAGGCGGTCATGGCTGAAACGATTACTCGCGTAGATTATTTCTACATTGAGACCCCCAATAAGCCTGGAGAGGCGGCGCGCGCGCTCAACGGGATCAAGGAGGCAGGGATTGACCTGCTGGCCTTTTCAGGATTTCCCAAAGGTCGGCGAGCGCAATTGGATTTCATCCCAGCCGATTCGGCGGCCTTTGCGAAGTGTGCCAAGAAAGCCGGGTGTACGCTCAGCAAGAAGAAGAGCGGCTTTCTCATCCAAGGCGAGGATCGCATCGGCGCCGTCGCCGACGTCCTCAGCAAGCTGGCCGATGCGAACATCAATGTCACCGCCGCGACGGCAGTCTGCGCCGGTAAGAATCGCTACGGCGCCATCCTCTGGGTGAAGGCACCCGACCTCCGGCGGGCCGCAAAGGTCCTCGGTGTCGCCTAGCGTCGCGCCACATCCAGCGTGGCATCACGCTCCAGACCGACGCGAAATACGCCCGGCTGAGCATGGCATTGAGCAGATATTAGAAGGTGGATTTCTGGCGCAGCAGGGGGTACACTGAGAACACTTGGAGGAGTGGAAATGACCATCACACTGACCGCGGTGTTTCAGAAAGTACCCGAAGGGTATATCGGCTTCGTTGAGGAGTTGCCAGGGGCGAACACTCAAGGCGCAACCTTGGAAGAAGCGCGCATTAACCTGCAGGAGGCTATCGCACTCGTTCTGGAAGCCAACCGTACGCTGGCTGAAGAGTCGTTAAAGGGGAAGGACGTCATTCGCGAAGCGCTGCCCGTATCGACCAGATGAAGCGTCGCGACCTAATCCGATACTTGGAGATTTACGGGTGCGAATTCCTGCGCGAGGGTGGCAATCATACTGTGTATGTGAATCGGGTGGCGCAAAAGGCATCGGTAGTCCCCAGGCACCGCGAGATCAATGAGTTTCTCGCTCGAAAAATCTGTCGTGACCTCCAGATTCCCGAACCTGCCTAGCCTTGCGTCGAGAGCTGTCGCGACGTATCCATGGAATGAGGGGATTGAAGGAGGATTCGATGAGACTCTCAGGCAAGACGATCGCGGTCCCGGCGGAGAACATGTATCAAAAGATGGAGCTCTGGAGATTTTTGACAGCATCGTCCTCCCCTGATATGATACCTACGATGTTCGTCATCTACATCGACTGAATCTATATGAAGCGATGAGTCGCGAGGTATACTGGTGGCCGTCGAAAAGCTGATCCTCGCCACACCGAGAGGGTTTTGCGCCGGAGTGGACCGCGCCATCGATGTGGTCAAGATCGCCCTCGATCTGTACGACGAGGCGGTCTATGTGCGGAAGGAGATCGTCCACAACCGCCACGTCGTAGACGAGCTCCGGCACAAGGGCGCAATCTTCGTCGATGATCTGGACGAGGTTCCCGATGGCGCGCTGGTCATCTATAGCGCACACGGCGTCTCTCCCGAGGTGCGAGCGCAAGCCGCCGCCAAACAGTTGAAGGTGATTGATGCCACCTGCCCTCTGGTGACGAAGGTTCACAATGAGGCGATCAAGTTCGCCCAGGAAGGCCGCTCGATCATCCTGGTCGGCCACAAGGGGCACGATGAGGTCATCGGGACAACGGGTGAGGCGCCGGATGCCATTACTGTGATCGGGTCGGCGGAGCAGTTGGAAGATCTGAACGTTCCCGATCCCACTAAGGTGGCGGTCATTACGCAGACCACGCTTAGTCTGGACGACACCAGAGGTATCATCGACGCTCTCAAACAAAAGTTCCCGGAGTTAGCTGCTCCGGGTAAGGATGATATCTGCTACGCGACGCAAAATCGGCAGACAGCACTGAAGGAGCTGGCCTCACGTGTTGATCTGATCCTGGCCCTCGGCTCGCAGAATAGCTCGAATTCCAAGCGGTTGATCGAGGTCGCCAAAGGGGTAGGGGTACAGGCCTACTTGATCGACGATGTCAGCGAGATCAACCCGGCCTGGCTTGAAGGTACCCGGGTCATTGGGGTGACGGCCGGAGCCTCAGCCCCGGAGCACCTGGTCCAGGGAGTCGTCGGCTATTTCAAAGAGTTAGGTGTTACTGATATCGAGGAGATCGAGCCCATTAAAGAGGAGGTGAGCTTCGGCCTCCCTCAGGAGCTTATTCGTGAACGCCCCGGTCTTGCAGCCGAACTATCGTCATATGCGGCTCGATAGGTCACCGTTCGTGGAAAGATAGGCATGCGGCAGATCGTTATCATTACCCTCGCCTACGGCGTCACCCCGGTATTGATGGCGCTGACCATCCTGCTGGCCTGGTGGATGGCCAAACGAGACGACGTGCATAGCGAAGGGGAGCGATAGAGAGATATGGTCCATCGAAGTTGGCGACAGTGCAGCATAGTGGTGGTCGTTCTGGCAATGGCGGGATGCGCAACCTTCCCTGGCGCGAGTCGAGCTGTCAAGTCTTATCCGCATCCTGCAAAGGAAACGGTTGCCGCGGTGAATCAGGCGCTTCGAGATCTGAACTTTTACCCTACGGATCTACTTCCGAGCCATTCAAATCCTCGTCTCACATACGTCTCTACGGCATACCGGGAACAGAGCCTGGGAGAAATCGTGTATGTCGCTGTCCGAGCTATGGGAGCCGAACAATCACAAGTAGAAGTGCTCACCAGAGGCGATTTGTCGGGTGCCTGGACGTGGTCTACTTGGTGGCCGCCCCTCGTCTTCGAGCAGACCACCCGACGGCTTCGGGCTACCCCCACCAAGCCGCAGTCGGCTCCGATTCCGGCAACGCCGCTGCCTGATCGCTTAGCCCTGTAACCGCATCGAATACTCGGATAACCATGAAATTACGGTCAACGATTGCAGCTTTTTTTACCGGTTGCTCCATAGCCTGTTTGGGTGTGAGCCTTGCTATTACTATTCCGTCGACGGCGTTCGGCAAAGAATCTCTCAAGATTGGCGTTGTAGACTTTCGAGAGGTAGCCCTCGGCTCCAAGGCCGGCAAAGCCGCTAAAGCTCGCCTGGAAAAGCTGGCGGAGAAGTTGCAAAAAGAGATGAGGTCCGAGGAGACCAAGCTGCTCGCACGCCAGAAGGAACTCGATGCGGCAGCACCTCGGCTCACTGTTGCGGAGCGCCAAGAACGTGCCGCAACGCTCGAGCGCGACGGAGCAACCTTTCAACGCCTCCTCGAAGATAAGACGGAGGAGTTAAAAAATGCCGAGACGGAGAGCATTCAAAAGCTCGCCAACCAGTTCGATGGTATCCTGAAAGCCTACGCCGTCGAGAAAGGCTTTTCTGTTGTTCTGGAGGTGCAGCGCCCCGGCATCTTGTACTTTGACAAAAACCTCGACATCAGCGGCGAGGTCATCAAACGGTTCGATCGAACCTCAAAGTAAAAAGTCTCATCGATACCCGCGCCCGCGTACGGAACCGCGCTATCAATCAGTTACCGCCGGCAATGGCCGGAACGATGGATACGAGATCGCCCGGCTTGAGCGGCGTCGTGACCCCCTGCAGAAATCGGATATCTTCCTCATTCACATAGATATTGATGAAACGACGAACACTGCCGGAATCATCATAGATCCGTTCCCTCAAACCGGCATATGACTGCTCTAGATTCTCGATCAGCTCATTAATAGAGCTCCCCTGCCCCTCGACCTCTCCTTGACCGCTGGTCAGACCACGTAACGGGGTCGGAATGCGCACCTTCACGCTCATCAATTCGGCTCCTTTCGATGCTATCTTGCCGCTGTTTGTGTTTTCCGGGAGTTCTGAGTTCTTCGCGTTCCACGCTCTCAGCCATTAGCTTTCGGCAAAAATGATACCGTGTCTTTCCTGAGTTGCCGACGGCTGACTGCTTACCCTGCCGTCACATCAATATCGTGAGACGCCATTGCTTCGTCGAATGATCGAAGGGTCGGCTTGATATGGAACCGAACCTTCAATGATGACGCGACTGCCTCCTGGGTCTTCAACCCGTTGCCGGTAATGCAGAGCACCAGACTTTCGTCTCTGGGAATCCGCCCCTCCTCAATCAGCCGCTTCGCGGCCGCCACTGTCACCCCGCCAGCCGTCTCGGCAAAGATCCCTTCAGTGCTGGCCAGCAGCTTCATCCCATCCACAATGTCGTCGTCTGTGGCATGCTCGCCATGACCACCGCTCTCCTTGACGGCCTTGTAGGCGTAATAGCCGTCTGCCGGGTTCCCGATGGCGAGCGACTTGGCGATGGTCTTCGGCTTCACCGGCCTGATGATCTCACTGTTCTCCTTAATAGCGGTGACAATGGGACCGCACCCTTCGGCCTGGGCTACATGCATCCGCGTATGGCAGCCGCCACTCAAGAGGCCAAGTCGATCAAACTCTTTCAGCCCCTTCAAGATCTTCGTAACCAACGAACCTCCCGCAGCCGGAACGACGATGTGATGGGGCGCGCGCCAGCCAAGCTGCTCTGCAACTTCGTATCCGAACGTCTTGGAGCCCTCGGCGTAGTAGGGCCGGATATTGATATTCACAAATGCCCATCCATATTTATCGGCGATCTCACTACAGAGCCGATTCACTTCATCGTAGTTGCCGTCCACAGCCACCAGCTTTGGGTTGTAGATCAGGGTACCCAACACCTTGCCCTGCTCCAGATCGGCCGGCACAAACACGAAGCTCGGGAGTCCGCCTTCGGCGGCATGGGCCGCCACCGAGTTTGCCAGATTACCTGTAGACGCACAGGCCACCACCTTAAAGTTAAATTCAACGGCCTTCGTCACCGCCACTGCCACGACCCGGTCCTTAAACGAAAAGGTAGGGTGGCTTACGGTGTCGTTCTTGACATATACCTCTCGCATTCCTAATGCCCGCGCCAGGTTCTTGGCCCGCACGAGCGGCGTCATCCCGCAATGTCTCCCGACTATGGGCTCCCCTTCGATCGGCAGCAGCGCCTTGTATCGCCAAATGCTTGGCGGCCCGGCCTCGATCGCCTTTCTGGTCAGTCTACCGTGAAGCGCGTCGTAATCGTAATCCACTTCAAGAGGCCCGAAACAGTACTCACAGACATGCAGAGGATCCGCAGGGTATGGTCTACCGCACTCCCTGCACTTCAATCCCTTCACCAGCCCCATCTCAGCATCCCTTCTCTGGCGTCGGCTCCACCCTGATCCCTAAACCGGCCAGGTAGGCAATCCCTCTGTTCAACGCGTCCTCCTCGCCGTCCAGCTCCAGCATTACCTCGCCCGTCTGTTCCGTCACCCGCGCCCGACGGACATTGGGAATGAGTTTGAATGTCTGCGAAAGACGGTAGATCACCGGCTCTTTGATGAGTGCCTGTGGGTAGATCAACGTGATCATCCGTTTTGGCATTGCGTAACCCCTTCGTTGAAATAAAAAGCCCCTTCTCACAACTATGAGAAGGGGCTGTCGAAATCGACGGCTTCCTTCTCATCTCTCATCCCGCCCTGTGTCTGGGATGTAGGAGTTGGCACCACTGTCTGCCTGTACAGGCCGCAAACCGGTTGCCGTGGCTTCTCAGGGCCAGTCCCTCAGCCACTCTGGATGAAAAGGCTAATGGCGGTTATATAATCAAAACCGCTGTCCTCTGTCAAGTGTAAATCGAGCGCCTCAAGAGACAGTATCTTGTTCAATCGGCGCCACATGGACACCACGACCCTCGAGCCACTTAATCCCATTTTCAAGCGGCTGCGGGTCTCCCTCAAGTTCAGCCATGATCCACCCGATCCCCTCAGTGAAATCGGCTTGGCGAATATTAAAGACCAAACCGAACGTCTGACTCAACTGCCACAGGATCGGCTCTTCGGTCAGCTTACCGGTAAATGTCAAGTGTACGCGTTTTTTTGTCATCGCACCTTCGAAGATCGATCTCGCAGATTCAGATTCCGCTTGAGCGCGTTATGCGGATTGGAGTATAAACTGTGTCCATAACACTGTAAAGCCCAAATCCAGTCCGCAGATCGCCCTTATTGGGGTAACGCGATGCCGATAGAGCTCCAGAGATTAACGCCACTACAGACGTACAGCGCATTAGAAGCCGGCGTGCTGCTGATCGATCTGCGCCCGCATGAGCATTTTGCCTCTCACCATATCCCGAGAAGTATCAGCGTTGCCTTCAGTCGTAAGAGTCTCCCTGAGCGTGTCGCTACTGCGATCCCGCCAGGACCCTCAATCATACTCTTGTCTGACGAGGGAGGCGTCGCCGAAGCGGCCGGCAATGCCCTATATGGGATACCTCGAAATCCTCTCCGCGGCATCGTCACGACGGGGACCGACATGTGGCGCAACGCAGGACTGCCGCTGGCCACGCTGCCACGCATGTCCGCCGCCACGCTCCGGCAACGACTGAACGTTTCCAGTGATGAGCTGGCGCTGATCGACGTACGCGAGCCCTTTGAGTGGGAACTGGGCTATATCGACGGCTCGCTGCTCATCCCGCTTGGAGAGATCTGGCAGCGCGCCGGCTCACTCGATCCGCGTAAAGAGACCATCGCACTCTGTCAAGAAGGCCTGCGTAGCAGTACGGCGGCCAGCATTCTACTCCACCACAACTTCCCAATGGTTAGTAACGTACCAGGGGGTATGGGTAGCTGGCTCGACGCCGCCTACCCTACTGTCCGGCCGCCGCATTAGTGATCAGTGACTAGTGATGAGTGAACAGTCACCGGAGACTCATCACACTCGTCACTCACCACTAAATACTTATCACTGTTCTTACCTCATACCCCCTGCATCCACTCCGCCAGAATCTCGGAGACCTCCGGCCGCGTAAACTCCTCCGGTAGCGGCTCGCCGTTTCGAAGCAGCTCGCGTACGCGTGTGCCGCTCAGCGTGACCCGTTCGGACGCGTCATGCGGGCAGGTCTTGGCCGAGGCCATCCCATCGCAGCGACGACAGAAGAACGCCTCGTCGAAAAAGAGCGGCGTGATATCCAGTTCGTCGCGCGTGAGCCGCAGGAAAAGGTCACGCGCCGCATACGGATGATAAAAGCCCCCTACCCCCGCGGGGTCTCGCCCAACGATGAAGTGGGTACAGCCGTAATTCTTCCGGACCAGGGCGTGAAAGACCGCCTCCCTCGGCCCCGCATATCGCATGGCGCCGGGGAAGACGCTCAGCATAACGCGCTCTTTCGGGAAGTAGCGCTCCTCAAGCGCGCGATAGCATCGAAGACGGATCTCGGAAGGCACATCATCGAGCTTTGTCCGGCCGACCAGCGGGTGGATCAGCAGACCGTCCATCAACTCCAACGCGCACTTCTGGATGTATTCGTGCGACCGATGAATCGGGTTTCGGGTCTGAAACCCGACAATCGTCTGCCAACCGCGCTCTTTAAAACGCCGCCGCGTGTCAGCCGGTACGCAGTAATAGTCTTCAAATCCCGGTAGCGACGGCGGGCGAATCAGGCTGATGGCGCCGCCGATCAGGAGATCGCCCCGCTGGTACAGGTACTGTACCCCCGGGTGGCGCGTCTCTTCGGTGCTGTAGACCAGGCACGCCTCCGCTCGCTTATCGTAGGGAAAAATCTCTTCCACCGAGAGCAGGCCGAGCAGTTCGCCGTCAGAGTCCAGCAACGCCGCCTCGCCCCCCTGTTTCAGCGCGGCCACCTCATCCTGAGGCGCGGCCAGCGTAATCGGCAGCGTCCACAGTATACCGTTCTTCAGGCGCATCTCGTGGACGACGCCCTCATAGTCGGCTCGATTCATAAACCCTTCGAGCGGGCTGAATACACCGGTAGCCAGACACTCCACATCAGAGATCGCCCTGGCGTTCAGCGAGATGCCCGGCAGATCCCGCGCCCTACCGATCGCGTCGGCCCTGGCCTCTCCTGTCAGTACCCGTGAGACAAGCCGCCCGCCATGTGGAAGGATCGGCGCCGACGCCTCGTTGTCCGACAATTCTATTGATTCCGACATTATCTGCTCTCCCGTTGCAAACGGCCTCTTATCTTAGCTGCTTTTACCGTGATCGCCATGCTTGCTGTCAAGATGCAACCCGCACTCCTTCGTCACGGGGCTTTCCCACCACCAGCGCCCGGCTCGCACATCTTCGCCAGGCTTGATCGCCCGGGTGCACGGTGAGCAACCGATGCTGGGGAATCCCTGGTCGTGAAGGGCGTTATACGGTACCTCGTGTTCGCGGATATACGCCCAGACCTGCGGCTCGGTCCAATCGGTAAGCGGATTGATCTTGAGGATGGAGCCATGGCTCGCATCGATCTCCACGACGCCGATACCGGTGCGTGTTGCGGCCTGTTCGCGCCGGAGTCCCGTAATCCATGCATCAGCGTTCTTCAATGCCCGGCCAAGCGGCTCCACCTTCCTGACGTAACAGCAGAACTTGCGTTCCTCAACACTCTGCCGAAAGGAATAAAATCCGCGCTCCCGCTCCAGCGCCTCTACGGCATCTCGCCCCGGGAAGTAGCTCTGAATCGCAACCTTGTACCGTTCCCGGGTCCGCTCCATCACGTCGTACGTCTCCTCATGCAACCGACCGGTGTCCAAGGTAAAGATCGTAATCGGCGGCTCGATCTTCGACAGCATATCGATCACCACCATGTCTTCAGCGCCGAAACTGCTGGCCAGCGCCAGCTTAGAGCCGAAGGTGTCAATCGCCCATCGAAGCACCGCCTCCGGTGTGGCGCCTTGAAATCGCCGGTTCAGCTCCGCCACGTCCTCTGCAGACAACGTTCGACTTTCGTGATTCACACTCTGAACTCCCGACTGTTCTCCCATCATTCCTCCTTGTTGGAACATTCCTGGACGTGAACAATTCACACAGTTATACGCAGGCTGACGATCGTGACATCGATTACAAAGCTTTCTCGGCGATCCTGAAATCCCTCCGTTTCCCCCTTTTATAAAGGGGGTTAATGGGGATTTTTCCAGGGCTACACCAACATGTGGTTTAGTGGTGACTCGCAGGGACTATCGCGATCCCATGCGGGTCTTTTCCTGTTGGGATCTCGGCGATAATCTTCTCTGTCAGGGTATCGATGGCGATCACGCTGTTCGTGTCACGGCTGGTCACATAGAGGCGACGGCCGTCAGGCGTAATGGTCAGGATGTCGATCCGCTTACCCGCCGGGATATCTTTTACGATCTTCAATGCCTTGCAGTCAATGACGGAGACCACATTGGCCTTACGATTCGCTACATACGCCTGCTTCCCATCGGGCGAAATCACCAAGCCATGGGGCTCACCCTCGCGGGCAATCCTGGCCGCAACCTGGTGATTCATGAGATGAATGACGTCAACCTGATCGACGTCGCCTGCCGTGACCAGCAGGAGCTTGCCGTCCCACGTGACGTCGGTTCCCATGGCGCCTTTACCCGCCTCGATTGTCGTCACGATCTTACGACTCTTCACATCGATCACCGACAGGTCTCCGGAGCCCCCGTTGCTGACATAGGCTCGTCCCCCCTTCGGGTCAAACACCACGAGCGCGGGGGCTTTTCCGACCGCGATGGTATCGAGCGTCTGCCGGAGATCAAGATCAATAACCGTCACATCGTTAGACCCCGGATTCGCCACCCAGAGCTGTCGTCCATCCGGCGTGACGGCGGGTCCGTGGGCTCTCGTCCCCGCGGGCAATGTGGCAACCGGCTTTCTCGATTTGGTCTCAACCATGCTCACATCATTGGACGCGGCGTTCGCGATAAAGGCATAGGCGCCGTCAGGCGAAAAGGCTATATTATGCGGCTTCTTACCGCCCGGCGTAAACGTATCGATGACCTTATTGGTTTCGGTATCGATCACGATGACGGTATGATCTTCCTGATTCGTCACCCAGGCTTCATACGCCCACGCCTGACTGACCCATGATGTGACGCCTGCTACCAAGGCTAGTCCTGTAATCCATAGAACCAGCCTGACGAATCCTCTTTTCATTCCCTCTCCTCTCATGATCGTTGTGTATCGACCTCTTCGACCCGTTTCGACAATCTTATTGAGCCGACAACTACGAGGCGCACTCGCCGGGACCGACATGAACCGAGAACGCCTCTTCGGCATTGTAGTCAAGATACTGATTCGACGCCTCAGAGACCGGCGGCAGGTCAGTGAACGGCGCCAGGACCGTCTGTACCGACTCCAGCCCAACGCGATCCAGAAAGCTGTTGAACGGTTCCCCGGCCTGTCGCTCTTTCTGATACAGACGGAGGACCGCCTCCACCGCGCCCGGGGCATTCTTTGCCGGAATCCGCGCCACCGGCCTGGCGTAGCTCGCCTGGCCAGGCGTCAACGTTGCGCCCAGCAACATCTCGTAGGTCGGTACCTGCCGACCGTTGAACTTTTTGGCGCCGCCATACAACCCAATATCAGCGAGATGATGCTGGCCACAGGAGTTTGGGCAGGCGGAAATCTTGATCCGAATCCCCGTCTCATCTGCTAAGTCTTTCAATTCATCATCGAAAAGGGCGCCTACCGCGGCACCCAAACCGCGAGAGGAGGTGATTCCGAGCTGGCAGGTATCGGCGCCCGGACAGGCGGTGACATCGGCCGACCGTTCAGCCGATGGAGCGGCCAGACCCACCGCGCCCAGTACCCGATAAACCGCCGGCAGTCGCTCGGAAGGGATCCACCTGAGGGCGAAGTTCTGCTGGTTCGTGGTCCGGACGGTGCCATCGCCGAATTCCCTCGCCACGAAGCCGAGGGTTCTGAGCTGCGCGGAGGTGATATCCCCAAGCTCGAGGCGAATTGAGACCATGGTGTATCCGTCCTGCTTCTGCGTCACGACGTTCGTGGCCCGCCACCGCCGATACGCAGGATCGTCCGGCTCTCTGGAGGAACCCGCTGAAACCGACGACGCGCGCTGAGTTGGAACCTTCTCCCGAATAATCAGCGGGGGGAACTGTCCGGCCATTGTGGACTCGAGGCCGGTCCGCTCCTGGAACACCAGCGTCCGAAACGCCTCGACTCCCAGCTTATTCAGCACAAACTTCATCCTCGCCTTGTGTCGATCGTCGCGGTTGCCGAGGCGGTCGAATACGCGCACAATGGCGGCCACTGTCGGCAGCAACCGATCTGCCGGCGTAAACTCCTCAAGCAGGTCCGCCAGGCGCGGAATGGGGCCCAAACCGCCCCCGACATAAAGCTGGAAGCCCCGCTCCTCCCGTCCCGCCGCAGACCGGAGCACAGCGCAGGCCCCGATATCTTGCATGGGACTGAGACCAAGATCCTCGGGACAGCCGGAGAACGCGATCTTGAACTTCCTGGGCAGGTTCTGGTTCATCGGATTGCGTAGGAGAAATCGCGCAACCGTCTCGGCATACGGCGTGACGTCGAACAGTTCTCGATGACAGACCCCGGCGCAGTGCCCGACTACGACATTACGCACGGTATTGCCGCACGCCTCTCTGGTCGTCAACCCGACCGAGGCCAGGCTCCTCATCAGCTCTGTCACCTGTTCGAGTTTGATGAAGTGGAGCTGGATGTTCTGGCGCGTCGTGATGTGGGCCACCCCATTCGGAGCCTTCGCCGACAGTTCAGCGAGCAGCTCCAGTTGGGCGGCGCTGAGCCCACCCCACGGGATTTTGATCCGGAACATCTGCTCCCCTTCCTGCCGCTGTCCATAAATCCCATTCTGCAGGCGGAACCGCTTGAACTCATCCGGAGCAATCTCCCCTTTCCAGAATCTCTGGACAAACTGATCGAAGGTGTCAATGTCCTCTTTGTTGGCCCAGGATGACCCGTTAGCGGACTCTATCTTCTGTTGACTGATCCGTTTCTCGGCCGAAGCCGACGCGTTCAGTGGCTGCTCAGTCGTGTCCAATTCGTTCATTTTATTCATCACTACCCTCTCCGTCATTCCTCGCCCGCTCGCGACCGGGAGATAGACTCATGTAGACAGATCATCCGGGGTGACCGTCGGAGCTTTTTGAGGTAAGAGCCCGGGACTGCCCTCAGGAACGTTGACATCCGAGGCGACCGTCGCGAACTCCGATCCCCGCATAAAAAAGCCATAGAGTAACGTCAGATCGATCAGAATTACGGTCAACCAGACCACGTAGCCGGTCGGACTGGTCATCAGTCTCAGATCGATCAGCACCTTGGACAGGCCAAAGCCCACCACCCAGGCATCAAAGCTCATGCAGATCCTTCTGAACGTTTCAGCATTCATCCGTCTGATAATATAGGCCCCTATCGGAATCCCGATGGCGACACTCGGCACGATAGTCGGCAGGAGCCCCGTCCCTGCGGTGCTGTACACGCCAAGCAGATAGTAGGCAGTCGCGGTCACGGTCGACTCGACCACCCTGATCAGCCCCAAGGCAGCACGGAACTCGCCCTTGACAAAACCCTGGTTATTAAACAGCAGCGCCAGCGGAGGACCGGATATCGTCGTCACCGAATAGCAGATACCGACGCCGGCGCCAAATGGGACACCAATGAGCCGTTCGGATCGGATCGGCCGTCTTACCCCGGCGGCCTGCAGCAGGATTAAGGGCAATACGACGAGATAGGTGATCAGCTTGATCCACTCCGGGCTCGCCGTCGAAAGTACATAGCTCCCCCCGATGATGCCCGGAATGAGACCACACACGATCGGCAATACCCGCTTCCAGACCTTCGGGATACTATTGCGATTGACGACCAGCACATAACTGTTGAGCGCCACCTCCACCAACACCAAGGCGGGGTTCAAGATCCTATTGGAATAGAAGATGAGCGCGACCGGGACTGTCAGCGAGGAAAATCCGTATCCCAGCGCCCCGTTGACGGTAGCCGCGAAGAGCGTGATGCCGATGAGCGTAATCTGCCCGGCGTCAATGCTCATCGTGCTCTCGCCTTGCAATCATCTTGCGGCCATCTATTTGAGTTTCAACGGTCGTGTGCGCCACGAATCACTCCCCTTGGAGCCGTCATTCCCGCGACAGCGGGAATCCAGCACCGAAAGACTGGATTCCGGAGCCTGCCCCGGACCCGATCCGAGGTCAAGCCCGGAATGACAATCACTATAAAGAGACTTAAGGGACACTACGCTAATCGACAAGCTCGCCGACAGTAGAGGGTTCTTCACTGAACTGTCTTTCAATGCTGTCCCAACTGAAGAGCTTAAAGTACGACACCTTTCTATTCTTCACTGATACAACCAGGTAGCGTAGCTGAGGCCATACCGGTTCGTCACCGAACAACGCCAGCTCTCGATCGGTCTCGGAGAAGTACGCTTCATGATCCGGATGTGAATGATAGAGCAGGACAAACTCGTCCCCTTTGGCATCGGCTTCATTTTGAATCCGCAGAAGGTCCCTGGGGTCCATGATATAGGCGGTCTTCGCATCTCTCGGATTCCGGATCGGATCATCCTGGTGATACTGATTCGCAAGATTCCCGCATCTGCGGACAACATGCGTGTCCGGATTGTCCGGCTTCCCGATGACGATCCCGCAGGCCTCCTCGGGATACGCCTCCTCGGCGTGCGCAAAGATCTCACTCAGATTCCGCTCGTCAAGAACCATCCTACCACCAGAGGTGACTGTACATGTTCTCACCAAACTCCGGAAACTCCTTGTGCCAGACGCCCAGGCTGATATACTTCCACCCGGTATCGCAGAGGATCACCACGATGTTGCCCTTTTCCATCCGGTGCGCCGTCCTGATCGCCACATGCACAACAGCGCCGGAGGAGACACCCGCAAAGATCCCCTCCTTGTTGGTCAGATCTTTCGTAGCGGCAAATGCGCACCGAGAATCGACCATGATCTTGCCGTCCAGGAGACTGGTATCAAGGATCGGAGGGATGAACCCTTCATCCAGACTCCGAAGCCCCTGGACCAGATCGCCAGGGTGAGGCTCAACCGCGATAACCTTGGTCTTGGGATTATGTTCCTTCAGCCGCCGACCAACGCCCATCAGCGTACCGCCGGTCCCAAGGCCGGCCACAAAGACATCGACTTCAGGAAGGTCGTTCAGGATCTCCACCCCGGTCGTTTCATAGTGGGCCATCGGGTTGGCCGGATTGCCGTATTGAAAGGGCATGTAGAGCGTCGGATCCTGCGCCACCAGTTGTTGAGCCAACTCAATGGCGCCGTTGCTCCCTTTCGTCCCATCGGAATAGATCAACTCGGCGCCGAAAATCTCCAGAAGCTGACGCCGCTCCGTGGTGGCGTTTTCCGGGATCACCACCTTCACCTTGTATCCCTTCCTTCGCCCGATCATGGCCAACGCGATACCGGTGTTGCCGCTGGTCGGCTCCAGAATCGTTTTGTCCTTCGTCAACTCGCCGCTCCGTTCGGCCTGCTCGATCATGTACTTGACGATTCGATCCTTCAGACTGCCTGTCGGATTGCTTCCCTCCAGTTTCGCGAAGATCCGGACCCCTTTCTTGGGACTCATCCGCGGCAGCTCTACCAGCGGCGTATTTCCGATCGCATCAAGAATATCGTCTGATTTCATTCATATCCTCTTTGTCGGCTGGCTCGTTCCCGGCTTACTCTGACCCTGTGGGTCAGGCCTTTTTTACCGTAATCGCCCAGTCGGTGTCGTTCAGTTGCGCCACATCGATAACGACGTGCCCCTCACTGTGCAGGCTTCTGGGAACGTTCGCCGCAGAGCCGGGGTTGTCTACGATCACCCTCAGCACCTGGCCACTCTGTAGCTCCTCCAATGCCAATTTGGTCTTGACAAATGTATAGGGGCATACCTCACCCTTGAGATCCAGGAACTCAACCACCCCCTCAGGCGCCCTACTCATATTTCCCTCCTCTACCCCTGCCGCTCAGGCCTTTTCCAGAACGATTTCCCATTGTGTTCTGCCAACTTCCGAAATCGCGAGGACTGAGTGACCTTCTTCTTTTGCCCACCTGGGGATATCTTCGGCCGATTTCGCGTAATCGACCGTCACCACCAGTTGATCGCCAACCGTGAGCTTGCCCATCTTCTGCCTGGTCAACATCAACGGATACGGACAGATCTCTCCAGTCACATCGAGCGAGTACTTCGCCATCGCTTCCCCCATATTTTATGATGGGTGGCGCCGTCGAGGGGCTCTACGCCCGTTGGACGCTTTGCACCCTGCGTTCAAATGCCACGCTACCAAACAGGAGATAGACCCCGGTCCAGACCCCCAAGATAACGCTGAGAGTGGCCGTCAGACTGCCCAACCCAAAGAGCGGCACTCCGGTCAGACCGTGACCGATGTTGCATCCACCCGCAATACCCGCCCCGATACCCATCAGCAGGCCACCCCCGAGCGCCTGAAGCAGGCGCTGCGCGCCGGGGGCGCGCCAAGAAAACTCGCCACGCGACCGCGCCGCCACATGAGCGCCCGCAATGAGCCCTACCCACATAAAGCTCCCCCAGGTGAGCCGCTCGGCATCACCCGTCAACAGATATCCCGAGATGGTTCGAATCGGCTCAGTGACCGAGAGACCGTACTCCCGTCCCGTCAGGGTAGAGATCGGCCAGGCAGCCGTCGCGATGAGACCGATAATGATGCCGCTCCTTGCCCAGCTCCAACCCCTCTGATAGCCGCCTGATGGGCTTTTTAGAAGCCACCATCCGCCGGCCGTCACGAAGGTCACAACCAGCATCCAGGGGTTGACGCCCAAGAGACGATCGAGCGTCGCCGGTTGTCCGTCGATCTCAACTACCCGACTCCGAAAGGCGGCCTGCACCGGCTCCAACACCCCGTCATTTGTCATGGTCATCCCGAACACAAAGCCGAGCAGCGCGATAATCGAGCCCACCATCCCTTCACCCGACCGGTACGTGCTGCCGCTTGCACACCCGCCGGAAAAGGCCATACCGAGACCGAAAATAAATCCCCCGAACAGTGTCGCCATCCAGAAAAATGGCGCAATACCGCCCAACCCAAACAGGCCGAACGCCGCCATCAATCGCACCCCGACCATCTGAATCAGCAGCGCCAGGAGGTAGGCTCGCAGCAGCGTCAGATCCCGCGCCAGCAGGATATCGCGGAACGTCGAGTTCATACAGAAACGGCCGCGCTGCAGCGCGTATCCGAAGGCCACGCCCACGATGAGACCCAGGCTCATCATCCGGAGCATGGCGGTACCGGTCGCAATCTCAGTGTCCACCGCCCGGTACTCCACAGAACTCGTGGTAGTCGATCAGGTCCGTAATGGTCGGGTGGTCTCCGCATACCGGACAGTCGGCGTCGCGCCGCACCTTCACCTGTCTGAACTCCATTCCTAACGAATCAAAGAACAGGAGCCGCCCCGCCAACGAATCACCGATCCCGAGCAGCAGCTTAATCGCCTCGATCGCCTGCAGGCTGCCGACAATACCGCACAGCACGCCCAGCACGCCGGCCTCCTGGCAACTCGGCACAAGCCCAGGGGGCGGCGGCGCGGGATACAGGCAACGATAGCAGCCCTGACCGGGAACAAAGACCGTCACCTGTCCTTCAAACTTGAAGATACTCCCGTCCACAAGCGGTTTCTTCAGGAGCACGCAGGCGTCGTTGACCAGGTATCGGGTCGGAAAGTTGTCACAGCCGTTCACGACCAGATCGTACTGGCTGACGACCTCCTTCGCGTTCTCCGAGGAAAGGACCGCTTGAAACGGCTCCACCTTGACATCGGGATTGATCTGGCCGATCGCCTCAACGGCTGAGACGACCTTCGGTCGTCCCACATCATCCACATGGTGCAGAATCTGCCGCTGCAGGTTGCTCAGATCCACCACATCAGCATCGATGATACCAAGACGGCCGACGCCTGCAGCAGCGAGGTACAGGGCCGCAGGGGAGCCCAGACCACCCGCGCCGACGAGCAACGCCGAACTGTTCAGCAGCTTGCGCTGCCCCCTTCCGCCCACCTCTGGCAGGATGATGTGACGGCTGTAGCGGCGGATCTGTTCTTCGTTGAACGGTCCCGCTCCGCCAGCCATGGCCGGAATCAACGCGACTTCATCTCCATCCTTGAGTGCGGTCCGTTTTCCCCCTAATTCCTCTACCGCCACGTTATTCACATAGACATTGAGGTGCCGGTGGAGTTCGCCCATCTTGTCGAACACAAGCGGGTGGAGACCGGGAAAACGTCGCTCGAGATCCTCCAGAAGCTCCACCAGATCATCCCCTCGCCCCTCGACACGAGGCTGGTTCTGGGTCAGTCCTCGATACGGGGTCGGAATGTAGACGCGGATCGCCATATCGCGGTCGCCATCCGTTAATGTGCATGATTGAGAGATCTTCATGTCGCGACAGCCATTCATGTGTACGCTCCCTTGTCAGTCAATATGGGACCGATAGGTACCGTTCCCCTGTATCGGGGAGGATTGTGACGACAACCTTTCCAGGGTCAAACCGTTCGGCGACCACTACCGAGGCGCAGACGCTCGCCCCGGCTGAGATTCCCACCAGCAGACCCTCTTCTTTACTGAGCCGAGAGGCCATCCGATAGGCGTCCTCATCCTCTACCGCAATGATCTCATCAATCACTTGCATGTTCAGCACACCGGGCACGAAGCTCGCACCGATCCCCTGGATGCCATGCGGCCTGGCCCTGCCGCCCTGCAATACGGGCGATCTCGCCGGCTCTACTGCGACCACCTGCACGCCAGGGACTTCCCTCTTCAACACCTCACCCACCCCGGTAATCGTCCCACCGGTCCCGACGCCGGCCACAAAGGCATCGATCTGTCCCTCAGTCGCTTTCAGGATCTCCAGAGCGGTGGTGAGGCGGTGGATCGCCGGATTTTCCGGATTCATAAACTGTTGCGGCATAAAGTAACCAGGATTTTGCGCTACGAGAGATTCTGCAGCATAGACTGCGCCGCTCATCCCTTCGATGGCCGGGGTGAGGACGACCTCGGCCCCCAACCGACTGACCAACCTCCGCCGCTCCGCGCTCATGTCCTCCGGCATCGTCAGAATCAGGCGGTACCCTTTCACCGCTGCCACCATCGCCAGTCCGATCCCGGTATTACCGGAAGTCGGCTCGACGATTGTATCACCGGGCTTCAGCCGTCCGCTCCGCTCCGCCTCCTCGATCATGGCCATGGCGATCCGATCCTTCACGCTTCCGCCCGGATTCAGCGACTCCAGCTTTGCAAGAATTCGTGCTGATCCATGACGCGGTATTCGCTGTAATTGCACCAGCGGCGTATCACCTATCAACTCCAAGACGCTCCGAACTAACCGTGGCATTCTATGCGTTTCACTCCAATCAGCCAAAAGAGCTAGATCTGGTACGTGACTCCTTGCCGCTCCTGCTTAATTCGGATCCGACGACAGAGGTCCTCGAGAGTGGTCCGATCCACGATCTGCACGACAGCATCGCGCACATCGGCCCAGATGTCTCGTAGAGAGCAATGAGGCTCCTCAATACAGATCTCTCGCTTCTCGCTGCCGACGCAGAAGATCGGGATGATCGGTCCCTCCATCGCCCTGATGATAGCCCCAATCGTAATCTCCCGGGGATGTTTCGTCAGGTAGTAGCCCCCACTGACTCCGCGCTTACTTTCCAGAAATCCGGCCCGCTTGAGGCTCAACAGGATTTGCTCCAGATACCGGACGGGGAGGTGTTGCCGTTTGGCGATATCTTCACTCTGAATCGGCCCTTGGTCATAGTGAAGGGCCAGATCCTGCATGGCTCGAGTCGCGTAATCACCTTTTGTGGATACTTTCATTTTTAATCACTTACCAATTCATGAGTAAGTCGATTGAGCTAGTCGTGTTTCTTATACAATCCCATATTTCCCATGTCAAGAACTTTTTTGAGTCCAAAATCGACATATTCAAATTAGGACACTACCGCCGGACAGAAAGCTGGTGACAATCCGCAACGCCGATGACGGGACGCGAAGCGTCCGCGCCATCGATGAGTTCAGCAGTCGGCGTTTACGCCATCCGCTGGAACGATTTGTAAGGCACTTTGTGTATCAAGCTTAAATGGTCGCTGGCCCTATTTACTCTTTCGCTTGCCGGCCTTGGTGGGCGTCGAAGCTTCTTGCGATGCCGTGCGCTGATGGTTGAGGGCGAGCAGACGGCGCAGGACTTCCTTGCGGGCGGCGGGGCTGATGGTGTAACGGACGCGGTCGTTCTCCGGCAGAGTTTCGACTTCGTGGAAGTCGTGGCCGAGATTCAGGTCGGTCCAGCCGTAGGCGTCACGGATGGCGTTGTCCAGTTCGCGGTGCAGGCGGCGCAATTCGAGGACGCCCTGATAGCCTGCTTCCGCGTCTTCCGGCGATTTCTTGCTGATCTTTGCGACTACGGCGGGCGTAAGGTCGCGGGTGTGGAACAGGTTGTAGATGTCGGTCAGACCGAGCCAGAGCTGGCGCATGAGTCCGCGGCGGTGTTCGTGGTAGCGCTCGCCGATTCCCGCCAGCGCAGGATTCGCAGTCTGCCAGAGACCCTCAGGGAAGGGGAAGGTGTCGAAGCACTTCGATGGCGAGTAGCGCAGATCCTGCTTCAGCGCTCCGCTGTATTTGCGCGCCCAGACTTCGTGCAGGGTGGATTGGACGACGGCGTAGAGGTCCCAGCGGTCTGTAGTGAACACGTAGACGGCGTGAGTGAAGACGTAATTGCTCGGCAGAGCAGAGAAGTTAAGGTATTTTGTGGTGGCTGCTGCGACGAAGCAGCGTTCGCGTGAGCGAATCGCGTTGTAAAGCCCTGTGGCCCGCTCAGCGTATTGCCACCAGCGTTCCCGACGGGCTTCACGGCTCGCTTTTTCGCGCTCGGGTTTAACAAGATTGAGTACACGCTCAAACGCCGCCACGTAAGATTGGGCGCGCTCCATTGGCCAGTCAAAGAAGTTGATAATTGAACGGCCTGCCCCCTGGTCCGGATTACTGTTGAGGTCCTGTCCAATGAGCACAGGGAATACCACGTCCCGATTCCGAGGGTCTGCCTCAATCAGCCTAGCGGCTTCGGCGTGCGTGAGAAGAAAGCCCTCACCGAGAAAGATCGAGCCCTGAAAAACGCGCTTGGTGTTCTCCTGCAATGACTTTGGTTCACCTTCGTCCTCGTCGCCCTCAAAATAGGCGCTAATGACTGGCACGTCCATGCCATCCAGTACCCGCTTACCGCGCCATACGCCCTTGTGGAGCGCCACAAGTGAAACCACGAGGTTGGCGCGCCCGGGCCACTTGATGCCGCGCACAGCAAAGGTGATTGTTCCACCCTGCGCTAGCACTTGCTCCAAGCCATCCTTCCGGATGTCGCCGTCCTTGATGGAATTGGTCGTAATGAAGGCGGTGAAGCCGCCAGGACGCAACAGGCCGTAAATTCGGCGGACGAAAAAGACGACGAGATCGCTCAGACCGGCCGGGGCATATTCCCACTTAGCGTAGGTGCAGAACGCATGCCCATAGGTACCACTCAATGCCTGTCCGCCGAGATACGGCGGATTGCCAAGAATGCAGTCGAATCCGCCGCGCTGAATGATCTCCGGAAACTCCAGAAACCAGTGGAAGACATGCTTCTGCTCGCCCAATACCCAGGCTGCGGCCGTGGCCTGCCCTTGCGGGCTATGCTCGCCGTTCCAATAACGGCGGAACTCGGCATCGGTAATGAGCTTGGGCAGATTCGTCGGTATCTTGGGCAGATAGAACTGTGCAATGGGGATTGCCGCAATCTGGTTGAGCAACCAGGCGTCCTGACTTTGTGTGAAGTCCTGATAGCGGCGTTTCTTCGCAGCGATGTCCTCCGGGGTGCGCTCGGGCAGGATCGAAAGCTCGTGCCAGCCGCGCAGGATGTCGTCGAGTTGTTTCTGAATGGCCGGAGCAAGCGGGAGTTGACCGGTCGCGTGATCCTTGCGTTCTGCCTTGTTGCGCTTGCGCACGAGGGCCGCGGTTTCTTTGTCGTCGCCAGGCATCGTGACGAACGCTTCGTCGGGCACGCCGCGCTCAACCTCCTCGCGCCGGGCAAAACCGACGATCGCGTTGCCGCACTTGATGTGATGGTCCAGAAAGTTGAGCGGCTCGCCAGGGTTGTGGGCCTCCAGCCAGAGGGCGACCTTGCAGAGTTCGACGGCCAGCGGGTTCAGGTCGACGCCGTAGATGCATTCGCGGATGACGTCGCGGATCGCGGCGCGGAAAGCCGAAGGCGATGGTTGCTCCTCGCCGGTGCGGACGATTGCGAGCTGGGTGGCGATTCGCCGTGCGGCGGCCAGCAGGATGTGGCCGGATCCGCAGGAGATATCCGCGACCCGCAGGGAGAGCAGCGCTTGTTCGGGATCGCGTTCCTTCAGTTTTTCCGCGATCAGGTAGTCGAGCGAATGCTTGATGAGCGGCTGGACCAGATCGTCGTCCGTATAGTGACTCTGGGTGTCATCTGCGCCCGGTTGCAAATCGAACGTTGGAGCACCCGCTTCAAGGCCGAATACCGGGTTGAATTTCAACAGGCCTTCGTAGACGGATCCGAGTTCCTCCACGTTGAGGGCAGCGTAATTGACACGAATGACCTGCCGGGTATCGGGATGCCGGTACAGGCCGAGTGAGCGCAGGCACGCGAGCAACACGTCGTTGCCGAGCGTCGCGCGGCCGAGCGGGCCGATGGCATCCGGGCTGAACAGATCACCGGCCAGCGGAGCCAGACCGATCCCTGAACCAGGCCCATCGGCTTCGAACAGGCGAAACGTGGCCCGCAAGGCGAGCCAAAGATCATGGTGGCGGCGGTCGGCAAGATAGCGCTTCTCGGCCAGGCGCCGCAGATGCTGCACGCTGTAGTAGCGGTCGTAGGTATCGCGCTTGACGGCGGCTGTCCGGGGCGGAAAGACCAGGCCGCGCTCCTCGATCACCATCAGGAACAGCAGGCGGTAGATCAGCCGCAACAGGTACTGGTAGTACACATCCGGCTTCAGCTCGCCAGAGGCTACGGCATTGCGCAGCGTTTCGTTTGCCGGGTGGGCCAAAAAGCCGTTGGCGAAATCGCGGATCGCCCGTTCGACCGCCCGGCTCAGGCCATTGCGGATCCGCGAACCGGAATCGAGCGAATCCTGGTGGTAGCGCTCGATGAGGCTTTCCGTCGCAACGTCCTGCGACGCGGGCAGGCGCGTCGCGTGCAGCAGACGGTAGAGGACGGCGAAATCGGCGAACAATCCATCAGTGAAAATGCGGTCGAGGTCAAACTCCAGGTAGGTGAGCTTGACGAGCCGCGAACTGTCGCGCAGCAGGCGCAGCAACCGGCCGTTGGTCACCAGGCCATACAGATCCTCGTCAAGCGTGAGGTACTCCTGCACCATTGCGTGTGCCGACATGCGCAGGACCGCTTTTTCCGGCTTACGGTCCAGTCCTGACGGCTCGCGGCAGCCGGTGATATGCACCGGGGTCTGGCCGCGATTGGCGACGCGATGCGAAATAGCGTAGGTCTTGCCATTCAACTCAGCGCCGCGCGACTGGTATTCGAGCTGGTAGCCCAAGAGGCCAAGCAGCGGCACGACCCATTGCTGGCGCGTTTCAGTGGTGGCGGCGGAATCCGGTTTCAGCGTTTCAAGCTTGCGCTGGAAGATCCGCCAGTAGTCCTGTGCATCGGCCCACGCCCGCGCGATCTCGTCCTTGACCCTGGCGTTGCGGTCGAAACCAAAGTCCGCCGCTTGCTGGCCCGGTGCATCCTCAAGTCGTTCGAGGATGTCGGGGGAGAGAATGGCCCTCTCGATGCGGATGCTGGGGTAGTTCACCGTATGCGGCTCATCTCTGTCCGCCGTCCGGCAGAAGGATATACACGCCGAGAAGATCCATGGGGAGAACGGGATACACGACCTGGAAGCGCTGGCGATCCATCAGTGCACTGAAGCGCTCGTGGGCATCGACCAGCCGCTTCGATTGCTGCTCGGCTATGGCATCGAACTCCGCTCGCAGGCCGGTGAGAAGTGTGAGTTCGTTTTCGAGGAAGCCTGCGCGCGCCTGCGGCGAAAGATCGGATGAGGCACGCGCTTCCGCGAGCAGCTTCTTGGCCTCTGCGTGATCCAGGAACTCCTTTTGCTGCGGTGTCCCGCGCCAGCCCCAAAGCAGCATCTCCTCGGCCACGATCTTGTGCCCCGCTTTGCTCTGCTCGATCACGTTGCGGCAACGGAACAGGAGCAGCGTAGTCTTGGTGGCGACCTGCCGGGTACGAACCACGGCGGCACGGGCGGCACGCTTGTCCACACGCGCGAGGGTGTTGGCCATGATGAGTTGGCAAAGCTGCTCGACAAAGCGATGGTTACGCCCAATGTAGTGATAGCCCTCGGGCGTGGGCGACTGAAAGCTCACCTTGACCGGTTCTCCGGCCGGCAGCAGTTCACGCAGGGAAGGAGGAAGATTGCCCGTGACGATGCGGTAGCCCTTGCGATCGTGACGGATCTCGACCCCGAGCACATTATTGAGCGTCGCGGAGACGAACTCTTCCACGGCCATGGGATCGCCGATGGCCTCGTCCACCTCGCGCAGGTCCGCCTCGATCTCCTGAGCTTTGATCGCGTTTTGCGCGAAAATGCTGCGGGATGCCTTTTCCCGTTCGGCGGCCTCGTCCACCTTGCGGGTGACGTTGGCCTTGGCAGTAGCGGCCTCATCAAAATCACCGAAGTCGAACTGGATCTGGTGTTTGTCGCGCCTCTTTTCGATATGCCGGGCGGGATTGAGCAGCAACGCCTGGGTGATGGTGTCGATAATGCTCTGGGAATCCTCTGGGAACGGCACGTTAATGCCGGTGGCGCGCTTGATCTCGCGCACCTTGCGCAGGAGCACATCGAGCACGATGCCGTCGATCGGGTTGTCGGCGCCATAGAGAAGGCAGGCCTTCACCTTGGGTGCGAGTTGGCCGAAACGATCGACGCGGCCTTCGCGCTGTTCCAGGCGGTTCGGGTTCCAGGGCAGATCGTAGTGCAGTACGCCGGTAAAGTGCTCCTGCAGATTAACGCCTTCGCTCAGGCAGTCGGTGGCGATGAGAACGCGCCGAGGCGAGCGGCCCATTTCCTCAATGCGCTGCTTGCGCAACTCGTCGGGCAGTTCGCTGGTGATGACCTGAAGGTCGAGCTTTGGGAATTTCTTCTTCAACGCCGGCGCCAGCCGTTCGCTCACATAGTTAGCCGTCGCGATGTAGCGGCAGAAGACGACGGGATTGAAGCCGGTGCTCAACCAGTCGTCGAGGATCAACTCAGCGGAGGCGAGCTTGCTGTCATCTTTGATATTGCTCAGTCCGGCAAGTTCCTGCGCGAAATCCCGAAGCCGCCGCCGCTGGTGTTCGGTCCAGTCATTGCGCTCAATGATTTGCGTCGGAGCATTGTCGCCCTCGAAACCGAACTCGGTATCGCCGACCGGGTTCTCTTCGGTCTCGCGCGCGTTGTCGGATGTCTCTGCATCGTCGCCTGCCGCGGACGCCAGGTTCGACAGGCGGGTGTTCAGCATTTCGATGCCTGCCGCGGGGCTTGACATGACCCCGCGCAACAGCGCGAGCGCGGTCCAATACTGAACCCGCTGCTGCCGGCCGCGCGCAGGGTCCGGCGCGATCAGCTTACGGGCGAAGTCGAGGATCGCTTCGAAGAAACGGGAATAACCGCTCGAAAGGTCATACGGCCATTCAAAAGCCTCGCGCTCCGGGAAGGGCGTATTCTCGCCCATCCACTTCTCGACGTCGGCGCGTTTGCGTTGCACAAAAACGCGAGCCAGTTCCCGTCGATCCGCCTGCGTGGAATTGGGCAAGTCGAGGGTTTCGAACTCGGGCCGGAGCAGGCCAAGCAGCGAGTGGAATTCCTCGGGCTTGCCGCTGTGCGGGGTGGCGGTGAGCAGGATCAGTTGCTGTCCGGGCTTGGCAGCAATGCGGCTGACCAGGTGGTAGCGCTGCTGCTGACTGGCCGAGGCGCCTGTCGGCCGCGCGCAGGTGTGGGTTTCATCGACGATCACGAGTTCAGGGCACTGCTCGACGAACACGTCCCGGCGAACGTCGGACTTGATGAAGTCGACGCTGATAACCTGATAGGGATAGTAGTCGTAGACGCTCGTATCGCCCTGGATCTGCCGGTCGAGGCGAGCCTGGGTGTTCGAGCGGATGATGACCGCTTCCAGATCGAGTTTGGCCCGGATTTCCGTCTGCCACTGCTCGCACAGGTGCGGGAGGCAGATGACGGCGAAGCGACTGATCTTTCGCCGCTCCAGCAACTCCCTGACGATGAGCAGTGCCTCCACGGTCTTGCCCACGCCCACGTCGTCGGCGATGAGCAGCCGCACTGATTCCTGCCGCAGCGCCATGATGAGCGGCACCATTTGGTAGGAACGCGGGCGGAACGAAAGCTTGGCCAGCGCACGGAACGGGCCGGCGCCGTTACGGAACGCAAGCCGGGCGGAGTCATACAGTACACGCGCGGTGCTAATGTCGCCGAGATCCGCAGCAGTTGGCTCCTCGAATCTAGCATCCGCCGGCTGGTCACTTTCGATCGCCAGGGGCAGGTAGATGCCGGTGATCTCGTCATCCGAACCGCCCAGCGGTTTAACGATCAGGAGGTCGTTGTCCTCCGAGGGAAGCACGATCCATTCGCGCCCGCGAAGCGAGACCAGCTTGCCGGGCTGGAGCAGTGTCGTCATCGCACTTGCCTGAAGATGTCAGGTCTGGCAGCCACTTTTTCGGCCAGATTATCCTTATAGTAGTAGACCCAGACCTCATCGCCCTTGGCGATGATGGACTGGCGTTTTGCCGAGTCCACGGTTTTCAAAGCGGGGTCATCGTGCGGTGTTCCGTCACAGAAGACCCAGATTCGTGGTTCATAATAGAAATCCGGTTGCACATACAGGCCGTCGACCCGCTTCTGGGCCGCGTCGGGCAGGCGTAAACCGTTCTGATAGAGGAATTCAAGGAACTTCCGCTCGGTCGAGGAATTGGGGTCGACCGCGCGCAGCAAAGCCTGGTATTGGTCCTCATAGCTTCCAAATCCGGTGTTTGTCTGAATCTCAATGCTGCAGATGCGTAGCTTCTCCAGCGCATCCTTGATCAGATGGCGGTCGATAATCTTGTGGTTGCGCTGGTTGTAATAGCTCAGCAGATCGTCGTAGCTCGCCGGACCCTTGTAGCCCGCATCATCGTAACGACAGAGCGTAATCGCCTGCTCTACTACCTTGTGGAATACCGTTATGTCGTCGACGAATTGCGACAGGATCCCAAGGCTGCCCTCTGAAGCTTCGTAGAGGAGAATGTTGGGAGCCTCAAGGTCGCCCATGATGACCACGCCGATCTCGTTCGGCTCTACCTGGAACACGCCCTCGATGGCGCGCTTGAGCGCATGTTGCAAAGTAATGACGCCGTCTGGCTTGAGGCCGAGCGGCGGAATCGGCTCGATATACAGCGCGTCGGCGAGGTTCGACGTCCACAGCTTGACCAGCCGGAACTCTTCCTTGAAGTTGCTGTCCGGCCCGGGCATGGAACTGCGCCAATCTCCGGATACCACCCCTATGGGGAAGCCTTCCGATTGCTGCGATCGCCACTGTCTGTTCACATGCACCAGCCGCGCTGCCGGCACGTAGCGCAGGTTAAGCAATGCACTTTCGCTGGAGCGCACCACAGCCTTCCTGATACGCTCCAGATGACCCCCATCCACCGTGAAATACGTATTGATCTCGTAGCCGCGAGAGACCCGTTCCTCCTCTTCGCAGGAGATGCGGTCGATTTCCTCGGCACGCGATTCGGTCATCTCCAACAGGTGGTGCAGATGCTCCTTGTTTGCGTTGTCGCCGAGATTCAGGCCACTGAAGGGGCAGATTTCCAGATCCTTCTGCTCCGCAGTCAGGAAGTATCCGGATTTCTTGCTGATCTTTGCTTCGATCAGCGCGGACTCGGTGTCCTGCACGACGAGCTGCGTCACACGATACTTGCGCCCGTTGTGGTAGATGCGGTTGAGCGGGCCGAACTCACGCAGGGCAATCGCGCGCGGACGGGAGATAAAATTCCCCGACGAATCGCTGGTTGGCAGAAAAATCCGCAGAGGCAAGCGTGTAAAGTTGTAGCCCGGAAGGAAACCCTCCGACGCCAAGTAGCGGTAGGGATAAAACTCCGACAGCTCCGACGACCTGCCGCCCAGATCGTTGCGCAGCAGGTCGAGTTGGCGGGTGGCCTGATCCTGGTTGCGTTTGTGTTTTCGATATTCATCACTACCAAGTCCCAGAGTACCGCTCTCGATCCGTTGGGTCGCAGTGGTGAGAATCGTCCTCGCTGAACGATACAGGCGGCGCCAGCGATCCAGCGCCGAATCGAGGTGGTCGGCGAGTTCAGCCAGGTTCTGCTCTACCCATTGATCGGAGTACCAACTAGTCGCCTGGTTCTGGAGTTCCGGTGCAAAGTCCGCGATCACTTTCTTGAAGCCGAACTTCAGTTCGTTGAACTTACCCGGCAGTATCGCCAATCCGGCGCGAACCTCGCTCGCCAGCGGCATCTGATCGTTGTCATCCTCGACCAGCCGCATGATGGACAGTCGTGCTCCACCCTGTTCTTCCAGGCCCGGCATGCCGACCTCAGACACTGCGAGCGCGTTCAGGTGCGTGAGCAACAGTTCGCGATTGCAAAGGTCGAGACGTGACGCCTGAACTGCACCGGCGACGAGTTCGGTCTGCTGCTGGAAGTAATGCCGATCATGGGGCGAGTAGCTGGAACAATAGGTGAACACCAGCGCGCCCTGGCCGCTTCGCCCTGCACGGCCGGAGCGCTGGGCGTAGTTCGATGCATTGGGCGGCGCGTTGCGGAGATGAACGACGTTCAGGCCCCCGATATCGATCCCCAGTTCCATGGTGGGGGAACAGAAAAGCGCGCTGATCTCGCCTTCGCGAAATTGATCTTCGCGCGCGATGCGGGTATCGGTGTCCAGTTGCCCCGTATGATCTTCTCCGCGCAGCCGCCTGGTGTTGGAGAAATCACGGCGGTACATTTCCCGAAAAAACTCGTTTGGCCGTGGCGCCTGGTCCTTGTATGAGCGCCGCTTGATCAAATCCGCTTTCACAGTGTCACCGTCGCCCAGGCGCCAGATGATCTTCTCGATCTTGAGGCGATAAACAGGCACCTCTTCGTTCTGCTCACTGCGAGCGGTCTGGCCTTTGAGGTAATCCGCCTGTTCCAGCTTTTTCGTCAACAGGAGGATGAAGTCGCGATAGCGGTCTCCCCTGAGATCCACGTCCAATCCGCGTTGACGGATGTACAACTTGATGAATTTCCCAAGCGCGCTGCCCGGCCCCATACTCTTGGACGATAGTTTCGCGGAGCGGTGCAATGGATAATAGCGAATGAAGAACGGTTCCCGCAGTTCCTCGTTCCGGTCCAGCGTCCAGGGTGCCCGCAGCATCTCACGAAACTGTTTTTCGTTTTCCTTGAGCCTGGACTGAGTGAGAAAGTTTTCGCTGTGAATCGCGTATTCGAGCCGGAAGAAGTCAAGGATCGTGCAGAGAAAATCATTTCGGTCTTCGTGGCTCAGTTGGTTCAATAGCGTCGTGTCCTGCCAGAACTCATCCTCCGCAGCCACTTCGCTCAGCTCCAGATACTCGATGGCAAGCAGGGCGCACTGCTCGAGATTGGGCAGGATAATCCGCCAGCTACGCCGCAGATCGGCAACCGCTCGGTAGAAGAGATAGGTCTGGAACTGCTGCTCGAAGAGGCGCCGCACATTGGCAAGAGGAGGCTCTTCATTACGATTGGCATAATCCAGGAATGGCAGTCCAAGCGCCAGGAAGACAGCTTCGCCAAGGGTGGCGTAAGTGAGCGTGTTGTCCGGCGCTTCCCTGAGGGCCTTGTGGATACCGGCGCGAAGCCGGACGACCTGAACAAAATCATTGAAGTGTCCAGCCTGAAGCGCGGCATCCTGCCGGTTATCGGTGAAGCTCAGAAGCTTTTGATCTCTGGCGTAGTAGCCGGCGTCGTTCAACCGGTTGAGAATCGAGAACGCGGTGATAGTTGTCGAGGTGCTGCGCCCCTCGCTTCCCAGTTTGGTCAGTTTTGTTCCTTCGTTTGTTTTCGTGTCGAAGAAGACACCGCCGGTTGGGTCGAAGAGCAGCGGCGCCTTCATGAACCAGCCCGACCACCTCAACGGCTCTGTTTCCGAGCAGTGTCCGAATTCGTCAAAGTAAAGCTTGGTGGGAAAGGAGGCCTTTTGCTTTGATTGCGGAACCGGTCCGCCTTTCGTCATGCGGAACCACGAAGGCGGCAAAAACTCCATATCCTCGGCGGGATCCCAGACGTCCTCGCCTATGATGAGGTAGCCGTCTGTTATCTCATCGTCTTCATCAGAGATCTCCCGGAATTCGCGCGGTTCTAACCGATTACCGTTACGGGACACGCAGATAAACGCATGACCTGTTGCGCGGCTGAACACATTGGGAAAGATGGGCTTCTTGTCGTCTTCGTCATGTTTGAAGACGCCTGGCTCCAGTGTGATGAACCGGTTCTCGTCCTGGTCGAGCGTCGTGTAGACCGAACCCGTTTGAGAGATGAACTGGTGTAACTTGAAGGGCAGTATCGTGTAGCGCTGCCCCTCATCCTGCAGCCCTTTGTTGACGGTGCTGATCCACTGCAGGAGTACCGCGAGAAACTGACGGCAAACCGCATCCGCCAATCCGGAATCCTCGGATAGCGCCGCGACGATCTCGCTGATCCTTTGGGGTGTACGGCGAGCGAGGTGGCCATCGCGCAATTCCAAGGCAACGCGGTTCTCCAGCCACACGGCAACCGGATGGGTCTTCAGTTGTTCGATTGATGTCTCCGGATTGATGCCCGACTGAATGGCCGCCGCAAGCGCTACGCGAGTTGGCATCGCGCCGGAAAACGAGAGTGATCGGTCCAACGTTTCGTTGATCACCTGTTCCGCGGAAAACGGCTTTCCGAAGAGCCTCGTCGCAACCCCCGCAACTTCTCCCCGTCGCGAGCCCGCGCTGCCGATGGACACCATGGTCGCGGACGTCCCGATACAGGTTACGTCATGGGTGCAGCGCGCCCGAATGCGACGGATCAGCATGGCTACATCCGCGCCTTGGCGACCGCGATAGGTGTGAAGTTCGTCGAAAACGAGGAAGCGCAGGTTCTCGAATATGGCGTCTCGAATAGACCGCTCCCGAATACGGGTCAGGAGCAACTCAAGCATCATGTAGTTGGTCAGGAGGACCTGGGGCGGGTTTTCCCGCATCTGCTGGCGCTTTTCCTCTTTTTCCTGCCCGGTGTACTGGCCAAAGGTAATCGGGAACTCTCTCGTGCCCGCTTCGTAGTTGTCCTTGTAGCGATTGAATTCCTCCGACTGCGAGTTGATCAGCGCGTTCATCGGATAGACCACGACAGATGTCACCCCCGGTGAGCCGGGATTGGAGAGCAGGTGGTGGAAAATCGAGCCGATGTAGGTGAGCGATTTGCCCGATCCCGTTCCGGACGTGACGATGAAATCCTTGCCGGCGGTACCCAGCTCGATCGCTTCTACCTGGTGCCGGTAAAGTGAATAACCCTTGAAGATGTCGGCGATGTCACGGTGCAAGGTGCCGTCGCGAGAGAGGTCTGCAACGCTCTTTGCCATCTCGAACGCCGGATTGAACTGGAGGAGTGGCTCGGGCCAGAGCTTTCCTTTTTCCAACTCCCCCTCAACGATGGCACGAATCGCCGGATCGTCAATGTTGAGAAAGCTGCGGATATACGTCTCATAATCCTTAACGATCTGCGAATGTGTGTGGAAAACATTCATAAGAGGTAGTCCGGTTGGTTAGGACAGGTTTTGGGTTCCCTTAACCCCAATAATTGTGAATCTTCATGTTTCATAATTTGGTTCATCCGGCAGGTTGGTGGGATGGTAGTCCGCTACTTCTAGCATACGTTCTTTGGTGGAAGCGTGCACCGTTTCGGATTTCGCTATTGCGCGTAAACATGTGCCAAAGGTCTTCCAGATGCCTTCATATGAGTCGTGCAACATGCCGCAAGGGTCTTTCTTCAATGCATTAACGGCGCTGGCTTTAAACCTCAAATTGTGCCCACACGCATGATCGATCATCCATTGCAATGCGATATCCGATAGCCCACATTTAGGGTACCCGCCGCCGACATCGGAATGTACGCCGGGAAACCACGTTTGTTTGACACGTATTTCGGTATTCCATTTCAGTACAGGGAAAAATATGCGTTTTTCATCAATCGCCATTGCGTGGTAACCTGCAACGACGCATTTAGGCAGATCGTTGTCGTTGAAATCGTCATCGGTTGTGGTTTTTACCGTATCCCACACACCCAGCATTTCTACCGGAATGTCGAAAAGCCTGCCTCTTTTCTTTAACTCCTTAATACTGAGGGCATCGCGCTTCAAGTAAAGTTGCCAGGCTCGCTCAACATCACGGGCTTTTCCCGGTACACCGCATTGCGCGATTAGTCCTGCCAACCGGCGTGCAGCATAAGCACCCCTGCTAAAGCCAAAAATAAACACCTTATTATCTTCTCTTGCCCAGTCCGTGTCCGCAAACCGTTTTCTCAAGAAGTGGTATGCGCCGAGAATTTGCCGATCCAGTCCTTTGCCATAAATACCACCGGGTAGTGCTTCCCAGTGCGCAGTACCGACGCCCTCTTCATAATGAGTAACCTGGTTTTTCGCGGTGCATGCGTTCAATAACTTTGCAACATTGGTGAGTGCCGTCTCATCGGTATCATTCCATGTGCCGTCGCAGCCAATGATTAAATTCCGGACGTTGGCCACTTTATCACCTCCCTTCAACAGTGTTAGTGAGCCGGCTGATATATTTCTTCGTCATCTTCCTGGTCCGGCGTGCCGTCACACCACCACTCAACGGTCTGTGGCACATAGAATCCCATCGAAATGATCGACACGAATGCATATACTGCATTGGTATGATAGCGTACACGATACAAGCCTCGACCGTTTTTGCACTTTTCCACCGGTGGCTCGGACCAAACGAAGCTATAATACGAACCATGTACGGTATGTGTGCCTGTTCTTGATTTCGGTGTTTTTTGGCCATCGCCTTCAATCGTCATAGTGGCGCAACCGGATATACTGACGATCATACAGCAGATCAACATCGCCCGAATAGTATTGACCATATCCCCCTCTTCCTTTCATCGTGGGATTCCGTTAACGAGGCTGTAGAAAAACTCCAAAAAAAAGTCCTTCGAGGCCTCAGCAACAGACCATGATTTTCCTTACTGCCCAACGGCTCCGAGCCTGCGGCTCTCTCTGAGCCGCGCGCTGTTTGTGCGCGTCGGCTCTTACCGGTTGTTGGGCAGTAAAATGCGGGCATCTATATTGCCAGGGCTGCGTCGATCTCAAGCATTACGATTGCTGTCTGGAAGACAACGCGACGCGCATCAATCCATTTTAGAGGTTCGCCTTCGCGCAGTGCTCCATGTTCCTGTCGCTGGACCAGATCGCTGACTGTGCCCCAGTAGATAATAAGCGCATCAAGGAACGCACGCACTTTATCACCCAGCTTCTGCGCATTGAGGACCGCCCGGATCCTGGAGACGGTCCTTGCCTTGTCGGCCTCGACGTTGGGGGGTCGGAAGCGCTCCACGAGGGCAGTCGCAAATTCTTGCATTGCCTCGCGGAGCAGGTGTCCGATCGTGGTGAGCGCCTTGTCACTGTCGTCGCTCCACAGAAGGTTTTCAGCCTCCTGCCATTTCGCATACGCAGAACGATACCGAGACTGAAAGGCGTGGCTCTGAATGTACTCGCGGATAGACACCTGGACGCGCTGCACCGGCTCACCACGACGGCGCATCATCTCCCCGTAGTAAGCAAACCCCTCGGGAGGTACGTAGAACCCCTTCAAGCGGGGCGAGGGATATGAGATCACGATCAGACCGACTCGGGCGAGCGTGTCAATGTCGCCTTCAAATATCCGGCGGTCAGTATTGATCCACCCCGGGTGAGCGAGCTGAACTCCAGCCGGTCCGAGAGTGTTGAGAATAATGAAGGGAACGCGTTCTGGACGCGGGACGCGCCTCTCTGCTTCGACGAGGTCACGGAAGAGTTGCTCTTGCTCAGGTTCCAGATTGACGCGTGACACGGACTGACTTCTCCCCTATCGTTTACTGATTATTCTGGTCGGCATATCCAACCCTGAAAACCTCAACAATTGCGGCGATTGTCCTGCCTTTCCAAGGGCTTGTCAAGCTGTCCACCGCCTGCCGTTGCCGACACACACTGGTCGCATAATCCCATTGTGGCTGCGGAGAAATGGGTGCCAGGGTCAGAGCGTCTGCTGGAATGCAAACCCCTCTCGCGCCTCTATGGAACACATGGTATGGATTAGTGTGGAGCGAGAAGCGTCAAGCGGTTGCTGACCATGCTTCGCAACGACACTGCGCGTTGAATTGCTTCACTTGCGGCTCGCAATGATGCCGCGGTAGCTCGGACCTTGCACCGTGCGCGGCCTTCATCGGGACCGGGGACTCTGCACTTGGCACCAGAAACCTTGGCGGTGACGTTCGAGTTTCTGAAGGGTCAGCTTGGCCATTTTGAGGTTAGGGGTAGGATGTGTAGCGGGACTCCAGGGCGGCTCGGGGTTGCTACACTCGCTAAAGATTTTCCCATTCCGCCACGGAAATGCCCGCCTCTCTGAGAATGGCCCGCAGAAGATGGCCTCCGATGTCGCCTCGATGGGGATTCGGAATCCGAATGCGGAGATGGCCTTTGGTCATGAACTGGTGTTTTCCGCCAGAAGATGGACCACGAAACCCAAGCTGGTGGAGGCCGCGAATCAAGGCCGCTCGAGTTGTGGGTCCAAGGCGCGGCATCAGGCAACTTCTTGGATGGTCAGGGTGATGCCGTCGATGGGTGGGAGCGGATGGCCCATTCTGAGTCCTAAGACAATCCACTCTTCCAAGACTTCTCGCAACTCCTCACGACAGGCTTCCAGCGTATCAGCCTGCGCCCACACCCCTTGAAAGCCTTCGATACTGGCAAAATATCCTTCTCCATCGGGCAGCATCTCATAGTGGGCTTTCCGTAGCGCGGCATTGATGTAAGTCGTTAGCATACGCACCTCTTTTCTCGGACACTCATGTTCCCTCCATTGAGGGAACCATCACATCCCACCCCGGAAGCCTGCAACGATTGCAGCGATTGTCCTGCCTTTCCAATGGCTTGTCAAGCTCCTCCAGTACAGAACTTTTTTGAGTCCCGGAGCCTATAACAACCTTTCACGGCGGATGAAAATCGCACTGATCTTGAAGACTGTGCCGTTTGCAGCGTTCGTTCTATCCGCTTGCCCCTCACCAGCCTTTTTGTTATCTTGGGGTGTTGACTATGGTCATCAAGGATGGCAAGTGGAACAGAGCAGCAGGTTCAGGGTGAGTGGCGAAAAAAAACTCCAACTTGGCGTACTGGTTTCCGGTCGGGGGAGTAACCTGCAGGCGATCATTGACGCCAGTCAGGCGGCGAAGATTGATGCGCTCGTCGCCATCGTCATCAGCGACGTGGCGGATGCCCGCGCACTGGAGTTGGCTCGGAGACATGGGATTGACGCGACATTCGTGGATCCGCGCCTTCACACGACCAGTGAAGAGTTTGATAGGACAGTTATCGATCTGCTGCGCAAGCGCGAGGTTGATCTGGTCTGTCTGGCCGGGTTCATGCGTCTGCTGAGCCCGCATTTCATTCGGGAATATCGGCACAACATTATGAATATTCACCCAGCGCTGCTCCCGGCCTTTCCTGGGCTACATGCCCAGCGCCAGGCGCTTCGGTATGGCGTAAAGGTTTCCGGCTGCACCGTTCACTTTGTAGATGAGGGGGTTGATACCGGCCCGATCATCATGCAGGCCGTCGTCCCGGTGCTGGACGACGATACCGACGAAAGCCTCTCGGCTCGTATCCTGACATACGAACACCAGATTTATCCGCAAGCGATCCAACTTTTCGCTGAGGGGCGGCTGGAGATTCGCGATCGTCGGGTAGTCTGCCATGGGACCGATACCCCGCAGCAATACGAAAAGTACACCTGGAGAGCCATAAATCCGTCATGATGTCGAATGAGTGCACAGACGATAAGGGTCTAGTACAGGTTCGGCGGGCCTTGATCAGCGTCTCCGATAAGGCTGGGCTGGTCGAACTGGCATCGACACTCCATAGCCTGTCCATTCAGATCATCTCGACCGGTGGAACGGCTCGCGTTCTGCGGGAATCCGATATCCCGGTGGTGGATGTGGCCGACATCACGGGCTTTCCCGAAATGTTAGACGGGCGAGTGAAAACACTCCACCCAAGGATTCATGCCGGCATCCTGGCAAGACGACGCAACCCCGAGCACCGGCGGCGACTGGAAGAGCTCGGCATTTCACCCATCGACCTCGTCATCATCAACCTCTACCCCTTCGAAGCCACGGTCTCTGAAGGCACCGCGACACTGGAAGACGCCATCGAGCAGATCGATATCGGCGGACCAAGCCTCATCCGGGCGGCAGCAAAGAATTTCGAGGATGTCGCGATTGTCGTTGATCCGACCGATTACGCGATAGTCGGTACGGAACTGCGGCAAGAGCGGGGCTGCCTGTCGCGGTCTCGCCGGTTGCATTTCGCCACAAAGGCCTTCGCGCGCGTCGCTCGCTACGACGCGCTGGTCACCGCCTATCTGGAGCGACAATGCGGTGAAGCGAAGCAATCGATCCTCCCTGGTTCCCTCGATCTTCACCTGGTCAAGGTGAAGCAACTCCGTTACGGGGAGAACCCGCACCAGCGGGCTGCCTTATATCGTGACGCGCTCTCACATGAACCTTCCGTAGCGGGAGCCAGACAGCTTCAAGGGAAGGAGCTCTCATTCAATAATTTTCTGGACCTCGACGCAGCCTTCGCCTTGGCTATAGCGTTTGATGAACCTGTCGCCGTCGTGGTCAAACATACGAATCCCTGCGGTGTCGGGATCGGTTCCCGGCTGAGTGAGGCGTATCGGCGCGCTATGGCCGCAGATCCGATCTCAGCCTTTGGTGGAGTCTTTGGGCTCAACCGTCCAGTAGACATCGAGACCGCGCGCGAACTCGCGGCCACCTTTATGGAGGCGGTGATTGCGCCGGGATACCATGAGGCGGCGCTCGACATCCTCAAAGACAAGAAGGCGCTGCGGCTGCTGCTGATTGATCCATGGCCGGCTGCGATATCCCCTGATTATGCGGCCATAGAGTTGCGGCCGATCGCCAACGGATTATTGGTGCAGGAACGTGACCAGATCGATCTCGACCCCGGTACCCTCCGCGTGATGACCCGTCGCCAGCCTACCGACGCTGAAACGCGAGCGCTTCGATTTGCCTGGAAGGTGGCGAAGTATGTCAAGTCAAACGCGATCGTCCTATCGAACGAGCATGCCACGGTAGGAATCGGCGCCGGACAGATGAGCCGGGTCGACGCCTGTCGGCTGGCCGTCAGGAAGGCCGTTTCATCCACCGAGGGGACGGTCCTCGCATCCGACGCCTTCTTTCCGTTCCGGGACGGGGTTGATGCGGCGGCAGAGGCCGGCGTGACCGCAATCATCCAACCGGGCGGCTCCATCCGTGATGCGGAGGCTATTCAGGCGGCGGATGAAGCCGGTATGGCGATGGTCTTCACCGGCATTCGACACTTCCGGCATTAAGACTCGGACTGGGGAGAAACGGATAGGAACGTCAATGCAGATTCTTGTAATCGGCTCAGGTGGCAGGGAACACGCCCTCGCGTGGAAGATCGCTCAGAGTCCGAAGGTGTCGAAAATCTGGGCTGCGCCGGGCAACGCCGGGATGAGCGATGTGGCCGAGTGCGTTCAGATCAGCGCCACCGATATCCGTCTCCTGGCCGACTTCGCCGAGCGGAAACGGATCGACCTCACCGTGGTAGGACCGGAGTTACCGCTTACCCTCGGCATCGTGGATGAATTCGAGCGTCGCGGGCTGCGCATCTTCGGACCACGGAAAGATGCCGCCCTCGTCGAGGGGAGCAAGGTCTTCGCCAAGAGCTTCATGAAAAAGCACCATATTCCCACGGGCTTTTTCCAGACATTCGATCGGTCGGAGGAGGCCAAACGATATATCGAAGAGATCGGCACCCCCTTGGTCGTAAAGGCCGACGGACTGGCGGCGGGAAAGGGGGTCATCGTCTGCTTCGAGCTGCCAGAGGCCCTAGACGCGGTCGAGAAGATCATGGAGGAGCGGCTCTTCGGCGACGCCGGCAAGCGGATTGTGATCGAGGAGTACCTGGAAGGGGAGGAGGTCTCCTTCCACGCGTTGACCGACGGAGACGCCGTCTTGCCGTTGGCGTCGTCCCAGGACCATAAGCGCGCATTCAATGACGACCAGGGACCCAATACGGGCGGCATGGGCGCTTACTCTCCCGCGCCAATCATCACCGAGTCGATCCATCAGCAGATCATGGAGCGAGTCATGATTCCGGCCGTCGCCGGGATGGCGACCGAAGGGCGGGCCTACAAGGGTATTCTCTATGCCGGCTTGATGATCAACGGAAATGAAATCAAGGTGCTCGAGTTCAACGCCAGGCTCGGCGATCCGGAAGCGCAGCCGCTGCTCCTGCGAATGAAGTCCGACCTGATCCCGTTGCTGGAGGCGGTCGTAGACGGCCGATTGAGGGACCAGACGATCGACTGGACACCGGATGCAAGCGTCTGCGTCGTCATGGCATCAAAGGGTTATCCCGGCCCGTACGACCAGGGCGCCACGATCGTCGGGCTCGAGGACGCGGCTGCCGAACCGAACGTCGTCATCTTCCACGCGGGGACCAGTCGGACGAACAATCAGGTCCTTACCGGCGGCGGACGAGTCCTTGGTGTCACCGGCCTCGGGCGAGACATCCAGGGGGCAATCGCTGCCACCTACCGGGCAGTGAAGAAGGTCCATTGGGAGGGTGCGCACTACAGGACCGACATCGGTGTTCGCGCTCTCGCCAAGGTCTCATGACACCAGGACAGCGCACCCTATGAACGGAATGTTGGACGCAAGAGGAAAAGGAGCGACAGGTGATCACTGATGGCGGCACGACAACGCACCCCGTAGTCGGAATCGTTATGGGCAGTGACTCCGATCTGGCAGTGATGGAACTGACCGGTAAGGCGCTGGAGCGGTTCGAGATCCCGTTCGAGTGGAAAATCTCATCTGCTCATCGTTCCCTTGACGCCACGTTGGACTATATTCGGAAGGCCGAAGCGCGAGGGATCAAGGTGATTATTGCCGGGGCAGGGGCCGCGGCCCACCTCGCCGGTGTCATTGCGGGCCAAACGACTCTTCCGGTCATCGGGGTCCCGCTGGCTTCGAGTTCGCTCAAGGGACTCGACGCGCTTCTTTCCATCGTCCAGATGCCGGGAGGTGTTCCGGTTGCCACGATGGCTATTGGCGAAGCGGGAGCGAAGAACGCCGGCATCCTGGCCGCACGGATCTTGGCGCTGTCGGATGAGACTCTCCAGCGCAAGCTACAATCATTTAAGGAGGCTCTGGCCTCCGAAGTGGAGGAAAAAGATCACACGCTCCAAAAGCACCGCTCCTGAGCTTCTCCTTCCACGGAAGACTCACGGTACCGGGGAATCGTTCTCGGATTGGGCGTATCCGACGGCTCGACGACACGCGTCGCTGTTGTTCCTGCTTTTCGTGTGTTGTATCACCGCCTTTCATCTCTGGTTTATCGGCTCAGGCCGGTTTAATCTGGCGCCGGACGAGGCGCACTATTGGACATGGTCGAAGCGGCTGGACTGGAGCTACTACAGCAAAGGACCGGCAGTGGCCTACCTCATCGCCCTGTCCACACGGATGGGGGGCGATACTGAATTCTTCGTCCGGCTCCCTGCGGTTCTTCTATCAACTGGAACTGTATTACTGACGTTTCTGCTGGCAGTTCGGCTCTGTCGCTCCAGCCTGGCCGGCCTGAACGCGGTGCTGCTACTCGCTGCTATGCCGCTCGCCGAAGCGGGCTCGATTCTCATGACGATCGACGCGCCGCTGGTATTCTTCTGGACTCTCACGCTGCTGCTGATCTGCCGCGCGCTCACAGCAGAGGGCAACGGCTGGTGGCTGGCCGCCGGGACCGGCCTCGGACTTGGTCTGCTCAGTAAATATACGATGGCGTTCATAGTGCCGCAGACGTTCCTGTATCTGATATTGTCCAGACAGCATCGGTTCTGGTTGCGACGGCCAGGCCCCTACGTCGCGCTCGGGGTCGGGCTTCTTCTCTTTAGCCCTGTCATCTATTGGAACGCTACACACAACGTGGTCTCGTTGCGCCATCTCCTGGAACAGCTTGGAGGGGGACAAGATGCCGTTATACCACTGAAGAGTCTGGGACAATTTGCGGCATCCCAGGTAGGTGTGGTCACCCCCGTACTCTTTGTTGTGCTCTTGAGCGGGCTTTGGGAGGTCGGACGGATTGGACTCATGCGACGGAGTGATGATGCGGCGCTTTTTCTCTTTTGCGCCGCGGTTCCTCTGCTGGTCACGTGTCTCATCATCAGTCTATGGACAAAGGTGCAGGGAAACTGGGCCGCACCGGCCTATGTCGTCGCTGCTATAGCCGCCGCCAAGTGGCACGCGAGCGTATCTGCTGACCGCATCTCTATCTGGCGATGGACGCGCCGTCGCGTGCTTTTCGCCGGCGCGTTAGCAACCGGATTCCTCGTCAGCGCCATCGGTCACTTTCCGCATGCGCTCGCCTCGGTTGGCCTGCAGCTTCCCGCCAAGCTCGATTTGACCAAGCGCCTCAGAGGATGGGCAGAGCTTGGAACGCGGGTCAGCGCCGTCCATTACGAGATGAGTCGAAGGCGACCGGTATTCGTTTTCGGCGACCGGTATCAGGTTGCCAGCGAGGTCATGTTCTACGTGCCGGATCACCCGAAGACCTACAACATCCAGCTTGGGCAACGACGAATGAATCAGTTTGATGTATGGGGAGGGACCGAGGAGGTCCGTGGTTGGGACGCCATCTTTGTGACGGATCGGCCGGACCTTCCTGATGCGGTTGTCCGCTCATTCGATGTGGTGCAACCAGAGTCGCCGAATGCCCACTCTGAGGTCGGAGGGTCGAGCAGTCTGAATCCGTGGTCGATCTTTCGCTGCTATGGTTTCCGGGGATTCCCTCCGGTTCAGCAACTCGGGTACTAGATGAGAGACCCGGTATCTCTACACGCTTTGAGCCACGATCGTCAGCGGGCGCCGTGGCTCTCGATCGTCATCCCCTTTTGTAACGAGGAAGACAACGTCTATCCTCTCTATGAACAGATCGTTGCAGCTCTGGACGGGCTTGGACGGTCATATGAGGTGGTCGCCGTCGATGACGGCAGCAGAGATCGGACGCTTACCGTTCTTGAGGCGATCGTGAAGGATGATACGCGGTGGAAGGTGGTGGTACTCCGGCGAAACTTCGGACAGACGGCCGCCATGTCCGCCGGCTTCGACCACGCGACAGGCGACGTGATCGTAACCCTCGATGGGGATCTTCAGAACGATCCTGCCGACATTCCAAGGTTGTTGGAGTTGATCAACGACTACGATATCGTCAGCGGTTGGAGGGCCGATCGCAAGGACCCATTCCTCTCAAGGCGGTTGCCCTCCATGCTTGCGAACTGGCTGATCTCCGTAACAACCGGTATAAGACTTCACGACTACGGGTGTACCCTGAAGGCGTATCGACGGGTAGTCGTGGAAAATCTCCGACTCTACGGTGAGTTGCATCGATTTATCCCCGCCATTGCCAGTTGGATGGGGATTGCCATCGCTGAGGTCAAAACGAACCACCGCCCCAGACAATTCGGACGCTCCAAGTACTCCATTGTCCGAACGGTGCGGGTCCTCCTGGACCTGATCGCCGTCAAATTCCTGCTACGATTCAGCACGTCTCCGATCCAGATCTTCGGCGGATTGGGACTCGCCGTGGGCGCCGCCGGAGGAGGCTTGCTTCTGTATCTGGCCGGCCTCAAGCTGCTCTTGGGGCAGCCGATCGGCGGGCGGCCGCTCTTGCTGCTCGCGATCCTCCTTCTGATTCTGGGGGTACAACTGGTGGGTATGGGCCTGCTCGGCGAAATGGTGGCGCGAGTCTATCACGAGACGCAGCGCAAGCCGATCTATATGGTTCAGCGGATTATTCATGAAGCTAAGATTGAAGGAAACGATGGTGAGCGCAACCCATAGGTCCATGGCCAAGGCCTGGCAATTCGGATTGAAGCTCACCGTCAGTATCGCGCTGCTGGCTTTGCTCTTATCCAGGACCGATCTACACGCCATCGGCGCCCTCTTCCGCTCCTTGCACATCCCGATCTTTTTCGGATCTATTCTTCTCTATCTGGTGGCTCAGTTGCTCAGCACGATACGTTGGAACTGCCTGCTCCAGGCCGAAAAGATCCACCTTCCCTTCTGGCGTCTCATCCTGCTGTACTACGAGGGGATGTTCTTCAACCTGATGTTGCCCACCGCTATCGGCGGCGATCTAATTCGGGGCTATCAGGTCTCACGACTGACGAAGCGACGCGAGGCCTCGATGGCCTCGATCCTCGTGGAACGGCTCTCCGGCTTTGTTGCTCTCGCCATCATCGCGTGTATCGCCATTGTCCCCGCATATGCTCGCGTGAGCGACCCGCTGATCGTCTGGTTGACGGCCGGTTCGGCGGCAGGGATGGTCGCCCTTATTGCGTCACTGCTGAGCGATCGGCTCCAGGCACTGTTCTTCAGGTTGCTGCACGGCGTAGGCCTTGGAAGATTTCACGACACAGTCCACCGGCTGTACGAAGCGGTCCAACAGTACTGGACCCATCGAAGCACCCTCCTGCTGGCACTGGGACTCTCATTGGTCTTGCAGTCGCTGGTGATTACAATCTTTTACCTGATCTCGCTGGCGCTCAACTTATCCGTCCCATTCGGCTACTTTTTCCTGTTTGTCCCGTTGATGAGCGTCGTTTCAATGTTGCCGATCTCCATCGCGGGTCTTGGGCTCCGGGAGGGGAGCGCCGTGTATCTTTTCACCAAGGTCGGCCTGGATGCCGCCGGCGCGCTCAGTTTGTCCTTGCTGTGGTTCGCTGTGACGGCGCTCTGTAGCGGGTTGGGAGGGATCGTGTTTCTCGTCGGCCATTCACAGCACCGGATGGACCGGTAAACGGCAGGACCAATGATATCTGTTCAGTCGTGGCTGGAAAGGCTGCGCGAGTGGGATGAAGCCGGATTCTACCTGATTAACCGAACGCTTCGGAATCCGTTCTTTGACCTCTTGATGCCGTTCGTCACCAACAAATGGAACTTTGTCATTCCGGTAGCGGCCCTGCTTGGTTACATATTGCTTTGCCGTCCGAATCGAGATCGACTCATCGCGCTTTCCGCCATCGCGGTGATTCTACTCGCCGATGAAACCAGTCAACTTCTGAAGGATCTGTTCGAACGGACCAGGCCATTTCATCCCCTCAGAGACCTCACGCGTCCCGTTTCGTTTTCATTTCCCTCGAATCATGCCAGCAACATGTTTGCGTTGGCGGTATTTCTCTCCTATAATTACTCACGATCAGGATTGCTCTGTTTCCCCGCAGCGGCCCTCGTCGGATATTCCCGGGTCTATGTCGGCTCGCATTACCCGTTTGATGTGCTGGGCGGAGCGGTCTGGGGGATCCTGATCGGACTTGTCGGTGTTGTAGTGGTCCGGCAGCTCATGCGGATGACAGGGGTCGTGTATACGAGCCCATCTGGAGACAAGAAGAACCATCCGGCCTCCGGATCCGAAACCTTCCAGTAGTACCTTAAGGAGCCCAATAATGACTGCTCAACAGATTCGACTCACGTCGTTGTCGCATGGGGCCGGCTGAGCGTGCAAGATCAGCCCTGCTGATCTGGCCCAGGTGCTGGGCCAGCTTCCACAATTTAACGACCCTCGTATTCTGGTTGGAGCGGAGACAGCCGATGACGCCGCCGTCTACCGACTGGACAGCGGACAGGCTATCGTTCAGACCGTGGACTACATTACCCCTGTGGTAGACGACCCGTATAGTTGCGGCCAGATCGCCGCTGCCAACTCCCTGAGCGATATCTACGCCATGGGGGCCACCCCACTGTTCGCCCTGAACATCGTTGGGTTCCCCACTGGATCGCTCCCGCTGAGCATCCTGGGGGAGATCCTGCGCGGCGGCGCCGACAAGGTTCGCGAGGCGGGCGCTCCAATTATCGGAGGACATAGCATCGATGATCCGGAACCAAAATACGGCCTCGTCGTCACCGGGTTGATCGACCCTACGAAGATCTTCAAGAACTCGACCGCCCGTATCGGGGACGATCTGGTGTTGACCAAACCGCTCGGCATCGGGATTATCACCACGGCAATCAAGCGCGGTAAGGCCACGCAACCAACAATCGACACGGCCGTCGCTTTGATGGCGACGCTAAATAAAGGCGCATCGGAGGCCATGGTGGCGGTGGGTGCGCACGCCTGCACGGATGTCACCGGCTTTGGACTGCTTGGTCACCTGCGCGAGATGACTGCGGGGAGCAAGACGGGAGCGCGGATATCGCTCTCGAAAGTCCCCGTTCTCTCCGAGGCCTGGGATCTGGTCCAGGAAGGGATCTGTCCCGGCGGGACCAAACGCAACTATGAATCGTTACAAGGGGCTATCGTCTGGAATCCGGAGATTCGCAACGAGTCCCAACTGATCCTGTGCGATGCCCAGACCTCCGGCGGCCTCCTGATCGCCGTGCCGAAGGACAGGACGACGGCCTTGATGCAGCGCCTGCGAGAGCGTGAGACACCCGCCGCCGCGCTCATCGGCGAGATCATCGAGGACCCGGATGGCCGAATCTGGGTAGAGCCATAATAGGAGATCAATATCAAAGAGGGAAATAACGCGGGGGGGCTTTCGTACAATCAGAACGCCGGCAGCGGATGGTGATGGCTAGAGCCTGGCAGATCTGATCCGTAGGGCGAGCGCTGCCGCCATGGCAACCAGCAGGAGCAACGCGGCGCTTTCCGACAGGGTTGGAATCGGTATATCAGTAGACGTGAAGGCGACCCCGGTGGGGGCCGTACCGACCGGGATCGGTACGCCGACTACGCTGTTAGTGGCCGTGGCGATGACGGAGACGGTATTCGAATTTTGATTCGGTACATACACTGATCCTCCATCAGGGCTTGCAGCCAGAAAGTTAGGTCTTTGCTCTACCGGGATAATAGTCGTGACGGTGTTGGTAGCCGTCTCGATGACCGAGACGTTATTAGAGTTGAAGTTGGCCACATAGGCGGCGGCGCCGTTCGGGGTGATGGCAATGCCGGCAGGACTGGACCCGACCGGGATTGGGCTCCCGACCACGGTGTTGGTGGCGGTAGCAATAACCG
>CABIKM010000031.1 GCA_902196205.1 Candidatus Methylomirabilis lanthanidiphila
CCTTTTGAAAAGGGGGGTTGGGGGGATTTTGCTGAGCGTCACAACTTTCATGCCCATGGGCGCGCCACCGGCGCATGGGGTATTGCTTCGAACGTCCCCTCACCCCAACCTTTCCCCAAACGGGGCGAGGGGGAAGTAATAACAATACCGCTCCGCACTTGGAGCGTACCCAGGGGCAAGGGGTACACAAAACCCTCCTCGCCCCCCACCTGGGGGAGAGGATACAGGTGAGGGGGTGCGGGGTATCGACTGTCATCCCCATGGGCGTGCTGGCGGCGCATGCGGTATTTGTTCTTTTGCTCTACCGCGTAAGGAGGGGAGTGAAGGAAAGGTCCTGGCGGACGGGCGACTGGGTATTGACAACGGGTTCAATAGTGTTGTATGTAAGGAAGCAATGCCCACACTATTCAGATGGCCCATAGAGTGAAGAAAACAGAACGGCGATGACGCGACGATTGTTTTTCAGCAAGACGTTGATCAGGGCGTACCTCACCTTTTTTGTCTGCATTGTCGTCTTGTATACGCTGTTGCGGACAAGTGTGATGCGGGAACTGATCGGGCAGCCGCTGGCCATGGCGTTCACTGTAGTCAGTGGATTGGTGCTGAACCTTTTGTCCCTCAAGGCGACAGCATCGGGTACGTTGCTTCAGGTTGAAGGATTTGCGGCCAGGATCGATGATGTGTGTACCGGTATCTTTGTCGTCGCGATCTTTGTCTCCGCCGTCATGGCCTATCCAAGCCGGATGAAGGAGAAACTGAAGGGTTTCTTGCTGGGGGCATCCGTCATTTTCTCCCTGAATCTCATCCGAGTAGTAAGTCTCATGTATATCGGCCGCTACTTTCCAACATTCTTTGAAACGGCGCATCTCTTGATCTGGCAGTCGTTGGTGATCTTTGCCGCCCTCCTGGCGTGGCTCTACTGGACGGAGCGTTTTGTCGGTGCTCCCCAGCACTAGAGATCTTCTCGCCTTCGCCGGCCGATTTCTCCTGGTCTTCTTCCTGCTCCTCCCGTTGTGGTTTGTCGTGACCCCAGCCTATAATCGCCTTCTCGCGTCCAGCGCGAACATCGTACTGCCTCTTGCCGAGAACCCTCGTATTCATACCCTGGCAGGGTGGAAGCACAACATTGTGATCGTGCGTTCCGATACCCCCGTTGCGGCAGGCATGAAAATCCAGGGATTCACCGGATACCTGACCCATTTTAACCTCATTCTGATGTCGGCCCTCGTCTTGGCCTCGCGGCGGATTGAATGGCGGCGTCGGTGCACAATCCTGGCGATCGCGTTGGGTCTGCTGTTTCTCGTTCATGTGCTCTATCTTGTCATCGGTGTCAAATTCTTTCAGCAGCCGGAGCTGGAGGCCTTGCAGGACTCCGCCGGACGCCTGGTGGTATGGGGGACGAATTTTTACCTGTCGATGGCAAGTCAGCTCCTGCCTGTAGTGATATGGATGGCGCTCTACCGAATCGAGCTGCCGATATTCGGACAGCAGCCGGAGGCGAAAGCGGAACCGGTCGCCGACGACGCACAGGAAAAGCCAGAGAGGAAACGAAAGAGAAAATAAAACAGGGACGGGTAAAGGCAGGTGTTTCCGCCTCGGATCTATTTGAGGATGGTTCGGATCGGCGGGGCGGTCTGCGTGGAAGAGGAGTAGACGATCATCTCGGCGACGAGGCCGAACGATACAAGCTGGATGCCGGCGATTACCAGGACCGCGCCGATGAGCAGCAGCGGACGCCCCCCGATCCATTGACCGAGGAACCAGCCGACCGACAGGTAGGCGATGATGCCGAACCCCGCAACTCCCATCAACAGACCCAGCAGCCCAAAGAGGTGGAGCGGTTTTGCAGTATAGCGGGTGAGCATCACCACGGTCAGCAGATCGAAGAGCCCCCGAGGAATTCGCTCGATGCCGTATCGTGAACGACCATACCGTCGTTGACGGTGTTCAACCTCGACCTCCGCCACCCTGAAGCCGCGCCAGTTCGCCAGGGCCGGAATAAAGCGGTGAAGCTCCCCATGAAGTCTGAGCTCCTCGACAACGGTTCGGCGATACGCCTTGAATCCACAATTGAAGTCGTGGAGGGGCAGGCCGGTCATGCAGGCGGTGACTCGATTGAAGATGGTCGACAACAGTCGCCGCGTTACGGGATCCCGGCGCTGCACCTTCCAGCCCGAGACAAGATCGTAACCCTGCTCCAGTTTGGCCAGCAACTTCGGAATCTCCCTCGGATCGTCCTGCAGGTCGGCGTCAAGCGTGATGATGACCTCGCCCTGTGCCTCGCGGAAACCGACCGAGAGCGCGGTCGCTTTTCCCTGGTTCGACCGGAGTTGAATAACCTTGACCCGCTCATCCTTGGCGCGCAGCCCCTTCAACACATCAAAGGAACCGTCGGTGCTGCCGTCGTCCACGAAAATCAACTCGCCCGTGCCCGTGTGCAGGCCCAGCGCGGCGTCCAACGCGGCGTACAACTCGGGCAAGCTGTCCGCCTCATTCAGCAGGGGGATGACCACCGACAGTGAGACGACGTTACCCGCGCATGCCTCGCCCACTCGGCCTCTCCTCACCGATCTTCTGACGCAGCGCCCTGGCCTCCGGGAAATCGGTTCTCAACGATAACGCCTTGGTAACCTCTACCAGCGCGAGTTCCTTCTGCCCCTGTCGATAGTATGCCTCGCCCAGGAAATAGTGAAACCTCGGATCCGATTCTCTCAGTTTGACCGCCTCGATCAGGCGGGCGATCGCCTCCTGGATCATCCCTTTCTCGAGGTAGGCCTTCCCCAGATTGGCGTGCGCGTCGGCAGAATCCGGCGCGATGCGAACGGCGTCGGCAAACCGCTGTTCGGCCTCGTCCAGCTTTCCCTGCAACGCCGCCACGATACCGCGGTTGGTCAGGATCTCGGCTCGAAAGCCGGGGGTAATCCGGTTTGAGCCGAGGGCGATCTCGAATTCCCGCGCAGCTTCATCGAGCTGTCGCCGATTGAGGTGGATCAGCCCGAGATTGACATGCGCCTTCGGGTAGTCCGGCCAGATCTCAAGCGACGCGCGAAGGTGTTGCTCCGCCTCATCCAACTGTCCGTGGCGGAGCAGGACGACCGCAAGGTTGTCGTGATTGACGGCGTCATCCGGTTTAATCTCGAGCGCCGTGCGGAACTCCTGATAGGCCTCCTGGAAGCGGCCCTTGCGAAGCGCAATCTCGCCGACGTTGGTGTGGGCTCTGGCCGACTCCGGGGCGGTCCGGATCGTCTTGGTCCACAGCGTCTCGCTGTCCCGCCAGTCACGGTTTCTGACTGCCGTGCGAATACCGAGTAAGACAACGAGTACGGCAAAAGCCGCCACGATGGCGGTCTGTTGGCGTTGCCGGGCCATGATCCTTTCCGCAAGCGCGCCGGCGGTGAGAAAGAAGCCAGCCGATGGGAGATAGAGGTAATGTTCGGCAACGATCTCGTGATGGGGGATGATCTGGGACACGGGCAGCAGCGTGACGAAGAACCACAAGCCGCCGAAGGCGGCCCAGCGATCCAGACTCAAGAGGCGGTAGATCCCCCACCAGGTTCCACCGAGGACGATGACCGCAAGGATGACCCGCGCCTCAAAGAGGGAGTGCGAGATCGGAAAGGCGTTAAAAGAATAGTCGGCGTTAAGCGTAAGCGGGAACACCAGCAGCTTCAGGTAGTGGGCAAAGATCCTGGCGCTGGTCAGCACCGTCGGCCACAACCCGCCGCCGTACATCTCGCGCTGCTGGCTCGGGTTGGCGATGAACGCATAATACACGACGAGGAGCAGCAGCCCGCCGGCGCCGGCGGCGTAAAGCCGGCTGTTGCGTCGGAGTGCCGTTCGCACCCCCTCTGCCATAAGCCGCCAGGATGTCGCCGGACCGGCGGCCTTCCCGGCCGGTATTGAGCGGATGATATCGTAGCCCACGCACAAGATGGGAAGGGTGATCCCCATCTCTTTCGACATGAGACTGAGAAGGTAGCCGGCTCCCGTCAGAGCCAGGTACCTGGGTTGATCGGTCTCACGGTAACGGATGTACCAGATGACACCAAGCAGATAGAACAGACTGAACAGAAGATCGCGCCGGCCGGAGATATACGCCACCGACTCGGTCTGGACGGGATGGACGGCGAATAGGACCGCCGCCAGAAGAGCCGGGCGAGCGTTGCCGAGTAAGGTCCGAAACAGCGAAAAGACGAGCGCGCTGTTGAAGATGTGCAGGGCGATATTGACGGCGCGGTAGCCGACCGGGTTGAGGCCGAAGAGGGAATAGTCCAATGCATGGGAGACCGTCCGGAGCGGCCGGTAGGCCGCATCGCCATAGAAGCCCAGAAGGGCGGGGACATTCCAGAGGTTCCGAATCGACGGCCGCTTTGCGATCAAGCCCAGGTCATCGAAGACAAATTCATTCGATAGGGAGTTCAGATAGGCCAGGATGATCAGCCCGGCGAGCAGCAGGACGACAGGAGCCGGACGCAGCCAGACAGGAGTCGTTGCCGGGGCAGTGCCCGGCCGCCCGGCGAGACGCCTCATGAGTCCTTCAGACTCCCTGCCGGTTTTCCGATGAGTTTATACGGCTCACGCAGCCAGGTTTTTCCGTAGTCGGTCGACCGATTCAGATAGAGCTGGTAGTTGCCCCCCCGGTCGCTGCTCCATACGAGATAGACCACCCCGTCCCCGTCGACTTTCAGGACCGGGAAGCGCGGACCTTCCTTGCCGAGTTTGGGGTCGATGATCTGTTCTTCCTGCCAGGTGGCGCCGTAGTCGGCGGAACGCCTGAACCGTATGGTGCCCTCATTCGGCCCGGCCCCTTCCCACCAGGCAACATAGACATGTCCGTCGTCGTCATTCGCCAGACTTGGAGCCCAGGTAATCGCCGGTTCCTGGTGGCGATCCAGCCTGATGGCCTCGGGGAGCCAGGTGGTTCCGCGATTGAGCGACCTCGTAAAATAAAGGCTATAACGAGTCTCCCGTATGTCGTTCCAAAGCAGATAGACACGCCCCGATCTGTCGGCGCGCAGGATGGGCCCGGTTGCAGCCGCCAAGGTCGGACGAACGGACGTCAGCCAGACATCCTGGTCCAGCCAGGTTGCTCCACCGTCGAGCGACCGGTTGAAGTAGAGATCGCTGGTGTTATGTCGCGAATCCTCCCACACGACATAGACGCCTCTCTCGCCGTCTGCGGTGACCCTGGGTTCCCGCGAGATGTGCCCGCCCGGCGGGGAGGTATCAAGCCGGATGCTCTCGGGGAGCCACGTCACTCCGCGATCCTCAGATCGATTGAACAGGATGTCCGTCGATTCATCCGGAGACCGCTCTTGCCATGCGGCAAACAGGTCGCCGCGCGATCCGACGATAAAAACCGGCCAGTGGGCCTCGCGGCCGCCTTCGCTCGGCTGCGGGGCTTCCGCCGTGCCATGGGCCGGCAGTGTCAGAGGCGACGGCGCCCAAGCCTTGTCGCTTTCGGTCATCCGGTTAAACCGGGGAACAGCATTCATGTCAAGTTTTTGCGTCCACAAGAGGTACAACTCGCCGTTTTTGCCGACCATCGTGCTCGGGTAATTGCTCTTGTCTTCGAATTGCCAGGTGACCGTTTCCTTATCCCAGGTGGCCCCCCGGTCGGATGACATCCGTACGTGCAGTTCCCGCGGCTTCCAGAAGCTCATCTCTCTTCTTTCGGTCAACCAGATGACCCAGACCTTTCCGGTGCCATCGGTCGCAATCTGGTGGTATTGAACGGGGACATTGGGCAGATCAAGGGTATACAGACTGATCGGTTCCCGCAACCAGGTGACGCCGCCGTCAAGCGATCGATTAAAGAACAATTCGACCTGGTTTCCGCCGAGGCCCCTGTAGTAGCTGATAAAGATCCGACCCCCCGGTTCGACGGCGATAGCGGGGTTCCAGGCCTGACGGGGATCCTCCGGCTCTTGCGGTTCTTCAGCAGTCGGACCGGGCGCACCGGCCAACATACCGCCGCACCCCGCCGCGACAAGACCCGTACAGATGATCGTGATATAGGCCAACAGCCGGACTGTCATCGAACGTGTAAGACGTGTAAGAGATGATGCCATCGTTTCCTCCCTGGTCAGGTCAACCGTGAGTCGCGCGAGACGTAACGGCGATTCCATAGGTTCGCGCCAGCCTGTTATAGCAGAACGTCTTCCGATTGGCAAGGTGCCCTTTTGACTATTTGCCGTTCGAGCTCTGTGCCGGCGCCTATGAAAGCAGGGACGCCAAGACAGCTCTTCTTTGCCCGTCCCGAGTGTATCTTCTTGTTTGCCTTCCGGTGCGTTTTGCGGTACCTTGTGCGTCAGTCGCTCGAGACCGAAATCGGCATCAGGGATTTCATCGATTCTCTTCCATAGTGGTTCTATACCAGAAGGAGGAATAATGCCGGATTGTTGGAAGAAACAGTTCAGCGTCGCGGCGATGGCAGCCGCCGTCATCGGTCTGGCGGCCTGCGCCGCTGTCACGACACCCCCGCCGCAGGCGACCCCTCAAAGCCGCCTCCAGGAGGCGGTCCAGACCTTGCTGGCCAATCAGGCTGCGGGTGTGACAACGACCCTGACCGGGACCGGTTTCGTGAAAGGGCCGATCGTCGTCCCGCTGGCCGATGGCGAAATTGTTCTGGTTCCTCTGACGCCTGATCTGGACCGGGCGCTTGCGGGTTTGCAACGCCAATGGTTGGAGGGCAAGCGACGGCCTCTGCCGGTCGATACGTACAAAACCGCCCTCACCGTCCTGACCGCTCATCGGATGGCGGTGGTGGAGGCTGGAGGCGAGTCGTTGATTCGTTTCACGCGCACCGATGGGAAGGGGAAGTTCCGGTTTGAGGGCGTTCCCGAGGGGTCGTGGCTTGTGCTCGGAGATCTGCGGTCATCGGTCTCGATCCTGCTGTGGGCGTACCCTGTGAGGGTTCGCGCCGGGCAGGATATGCTTCCGGTCTTACTAGGCGACGGTAACATCCTGCTGGAAGCTCAGGTCGACTCGGGAACCCCGTCCCCGCCGGCTGCCGGTCGGGACGCCCAGTCGACGCCGACGGGCCAGGAAGGATCTTCCGGCCGGTGATGCGCATACCATCAGGCAATCGTCGCTTGACTTCACCGGAGTCTCTTCCCTACAATGAGGCTCGCTTCAGCGTAGGGTGAAGAGACAAGGGGCATGTCACGAGTAAAATCTGCTACGACGGAAAAAGCGCGACGTTCCGGTGAACTCGCCATATCCGCACAAAAAGCCGCAGGGATCAGGGGTATCGCCGACTGGGTCCTTCCGCACAAGACGCTTCCTGTCGTCCTGCTGCTGGCTGCGCTTACAGGACTGATCTACGCCAACTCCCTGCGGAATGAGTTTGTATTTGACGACGGCGGGCTGATCGTCTCCAATCCCCAAATCCGCAATCTCGCTCAGTACCCTGAGTTCCTGAAATGGGACGTGAATCGGCCGATCCAGAGGGCCTCGGATCGGGGCATCACCCATCGGCCGCTGCGAACGGCCCTCCTGGCCGTTGAGTATCACCTGTTCGGTCTCAACCCCGCCGGTTACCGTGCCGTCAACATCCTGCTCCATGCCGTGAATGGCGTACTGGTCTTTCTCCTTTTGAGGCTGTTGTTCGGCGGATCGCGTCCGGCGCTCTGTGCCGCCCTGCTCTTTATTGCGCACCCTATTCAGACGGATTCGGTCGCGTACATCTCCGGCCAGCGCGACGTCCTGTTCACCACCTGGTACCTGCTGGGGCTCTGGGGGTTCGTGCGCTATCGGGCGACGGAACGGCTTTCGTATCTCGGTGTGACAGGTTTCGCCTATGTGCTGGGTCTCATGACCAAGGAGATGGCGATCACCCTTCCCGTCCTGTGCGCGGTCTACGATCTCATTCACCGCATGCCGGGCGCCGGCTCCGACGGGCGGGTCTCTCCGGTACAGGCGGTCAGGGACGGCCTTCGCGACATCATTACCCGCGATCGGTGGCTGTACTTCGGGGCGGCGGCGGTTGTGGTTGCGGCGCTGTACTATTTTGTCGTTATCGCGAATCCCAGCCATCAGGAGACGCTGTACGGCGGGGGCCTGGGACCCACGCTGAACACCAGCGCCAGAATTGTGGTCTTCTATCTCAAGCAGCTCGTCTTTCCTGCAACACTGAATGCCGACTACTCGTACGACGCCTTTCCGGTGTCGACCTCTGGCGCCGATGGTCGCGGACTGCTGGCGGCCGCGGCCCTTGCCGGAATCGGATATGGGCTTGTGCGTCTGCTGCGGGTCAACCGGTGGGCCGGCTTTGGCGGCCTCTGGTTCTTCATTACGCTGCTGCCGGTGTCCCAGATCATTCCGCACCATGAACTGGTGGCGGAGCATTTCCTGTATCTGCCGTCGATCGGCTTTGCCGTGGTCGCGGGGTACGGTGTCCATCGCGGGCTCGAGAGCCGGTATGCGGCGGGTGTCGCGGCAGCATTTCTTGTGATTATATTGCTCCTGGGCGTACGAACCGTGATCCGTAACCGCGACTGGGCCGATGAACTGACGCTCTGGACAAAAACCGTGCAGACGGCGCCGCGGTCGGCCAGAGCCAGGATCAACCTGGCTCAGAGCTTGAAAGCCCACGAGCGATATCAAGAGGCCATTGAACAGTTCCAGGTTTATTCGACCATCAAACCGGAATCGCCATCCGGCCATGTCGGGCTGGGCGATACCTACCGGGTGTTGGGGCGTTACGAGGAAGCGGTTGAGCATTTCAAGAAGGCGATCGAGCTGAACCCGACGTCGGCTGCGCCCGTCGTCGGACTGACACAGACGTATGCGGCGATGGGTCGGACAGATCGGGCGACGGAACTGTCGGTCCCGGTGCTGGGGTCGCAGTTCGCCGACGAAAAGAGCTATCTTCAGCTTGGTGATGCCTACCGGGCGGCAGACCTGTATGATCTGGCAGTGCAGGCGTATCGCAAAGGACTCGAGTTAAACCCGTACGATGTGGCGCTGCACACGTCGCTCGGAAAGGCTTATGGCGCCTCCGGCCGGCACGATCGTGCTCTGGAGGCCTACCGTGAGGCGGTCAAGCTGATGCCCCGTTCACCCATCAGCCATACCAACCTCGGCGCCGCCCTCCTGGAGATGGGACGGATAGAGGAGGCGATGACGGCCCTGCAGGAAGCCCTCCGGTTGTCCGCCGATTATGCTGATGCCCATAATAATCTGGGGATTGCGTATCATCGGCTGGGGCGTCAGGCTGAGGCCGAGGCGTCGTTCAGGCAGGCCCTTGCGTTGCAGCCGGACTCGACGGAGTTTCGGACCAACCTGGCCATGGCCCGGGTCGGTTCATCCGAACCGTCGCTGGAACAGTTGGAGCGGGAGGCGCGCGAGAATCCGACCTCCGCCAAGGCCCACTTCAATCTCGGCAGTGTCTACGGCAATCGGGGCGACATGGCGCGCGCGGCTCGCGAGTTCCAGCGGGCGCTGGAGCTCGATCCCGGCAACCCCCGCATCCATTATGCGATCGGGTTGCTGCGCTATCAGCAAGGCGACCGTAAGGCGGCGCGTCAGGCATGGGAGCGCGCCCTCAGCTTCGACCCGTCATTCACCCCGGCCCGCGACCGTCTGGCGGAACTCGGGATAAGGGGGCGCGCGGCCAACTGACGCCGCGCCCTTCCGGATTGGGGGATACCGAGGATGGGAAGAGGCAGGCGCACCACAGTCAAAACGGAGGAGACGCGAAAGATCGAGGGGCCTCTTCATGATGATGCGCGCGTCCTCCAGTCCGTGGCAGCGCCCTCCCGGATCCCATCCGTCAAACTCAAAGGGCTTGCCATCTCCTTCTGGTCGGTGGCCGTCGTCGTCGTTTGCGGCGGCGTCGCGGCCTACTTGATGACCGCCAACCTGTCATACGGCTTACCGCTGTACTACCATCCCGATGAGGTGGTCAAGACTGTTTCGGCGGTCAACCTCGCTCGCGGGGACATCCCGGCCCGCTTCAATCACCCCCACTTTATGCTGTTCTTCAGTTATCCCTTTCTCCATGCCGGGTGGGCGCTTGGCATTCATCCCCTCGTGGCCGCCAGGGCGGCCGTCGCTGTCCTCGGCATAGCCACGGTAGGCCTGCTCTACGGCGTGGGGCGTTACCTGGGGGGCCCGCTTGCGGGAGCTGCCGCCGCAATCCTGTACGCCACGGCGCCCCTGGCCGTGGTCGCAGCCCATGACTTCAAGGAGGACATTCCGCTGGCCTTCTGGCTGACCCTCCAACTGCTGTTCCTGGTCCGGTATCTGCGTCATGGCCGATCTCGCGATCTGTTCCTGGGGGCGGCGGCACTGGGCGGGGCCATCGGGACGAAGTATACGGGGCTGCTGGCCGCGCCGCTGCTGGTGGGGGCGGTGTTTGCCGGACCTGTCACAGACCAACGGTGGCGAAGGCTCGGGATCGCCGCTACCCTGGTGGGCGTCGGGTTCCTGGTGGCCACACCAGACATCCTGGCTCAGCCTGGCAAATTTGTTGCGGACACCCTCTTTGAAGTCCGACATGCCCTCTTCGGGCATGGGATCAAGCGCGTCTCCCAGAGCGGCCTGGAACTCACCGGCGAGTCGCTCGAACATCCCATCACGATCTCACCCCTGCCTTATCTATGGACCTACCACCTGCGCTATAGCCTGATCCCCGGCTTCTCCGTTGCAGGTCTCCTGCTGGCAGCGGGCGGCCTCGTCGTAGCCGCCGCCAGGGACGACCGCAGCCTGCAGCTTGTGGCCGGGGCTGCCGTCCTGTTCTATCTGGTCCTGGAGACGCTCCCCCTCAAGCCGCCGCCGTTCGCCGCGCGATATATGGTGATCGTGTTGCCGTACGCCGCCCTCCTCGCGGGTGGCGCTGTGGCTTTCGCGTGGAACCGGGGTATGGCGTACAGGGCGACCATCGGTCTCCTGTTGGCGGCGACCATTATCCTGAACGGCTATCAATCCCTTCAACAGATCCAAGCGATGCGGCCGGAGACGCGGGATGAGGCCAGGGACTGGATCCGGCGAAATCTTCCTCCCGGCGCGCGCATCATTCTGCCGGGACTGATCTGGTACACACCGTTTGGCGGCGCCTCCGAACGGGTTGGTCCTTACGACGTCGTGGCTATGCAGCGCTTCTCCTTTTCTGAACTGCTGGCCGCAAGCCTCGACCCTCGGGCATACCTGGTGGTCAGCAGCTTCAATTATCAGCGGCATCTGGATTTTCCTGACGTGGATCCTGACGCGACCCGTTTTTACAGAATGCTGTTCGAGCAGTATGCGCCACTGGCTACATTCACCGTCCCGTTTCATCCGCTCGGCTTTCATAATCCTGCCATTCAGATCTTCCGTCTGGCCGGCGCGTCACGGGCGCCGAATCCGCGTCCCTAGCCGACGCGTTCGCACGCGATTCCGCCGCACTTTAACGGTGCAGGCCGAAAACGACTTGACAGAAAAGTGGCGGCTTGTTACACATAGACGCCGCTGAAGTGAGGCGCCTGCGCACCCTCACCCCAACCCTCTCCCTCATAGAGGGCGAGGGGAGGTAAAGACAAACCTGGCGCGACGGCGCACATCGTCGATCGGGCAGGCAGAGAGACGGAGATGAACAGGACGGAAAAGGGGATCAGGCCGGTGAGTGTCCATCAAGGGTGTTGCTGCCGCGGCGTAAGCCGGCGGGAGATCCTCCGGTGGGGCCTGCTGAGTGTCGGAACCTGGATGCTCCGGCCGGTGGCGCAGGCGGGCGCCGCGATCGCGCCCGGGGGGTACGCGGCCAAGAGCCTGGCCGGCGCCGAAGGGACGCTTCGCGCCTTGATCCTCCAACATGCAAAGGCGCCTGACGATCCCTGGGCGATGATGCACGGCCTCAGGGCCATCGGCAAGGGGTTTGCTGCCAATGGCGATTCGGCGGTGGATTACCTGTCGCAGCATACCCTGCAGGAGAAGGTGGAGCGGGAGACGCGGTATCTGGTGACGCCGCTTGCGGTTGAAGGCCATGCGAACACCCTGCTCAAGACCTTTCTGGAGGCGGGCGTCGGTCTGGATTATCCCATCACTGCGGCCGGCCGTCGTCGCCGGGTTTCAGACCTGCTGGAGGATGCGCGGCGGCTTTTTGCCTATGAGCCCGGCAAGATCAACGGATCGGCCGACGAACTTGCGTGGAGCATCATCGCCTTCTCCATCACCACGTCTCCCGGGCAGGACAAATGGCAGAATGCCCGGGGGCAAGAGGTCAGGCTGCGTGACGTGGTGAGGTATGCCTTTGATACGGTCGAGTGGGCCAGCGCCGATTTCCGCAAGGCGATGCGCGAAGATCGCACGCCGACGTGGAAGGATCGGATTTCCAACTTTACGTGCGGCGGAACCCACCTGCTGTACAGTCTGGGGGTGGCCGTCCGGTACGGGCATCTGGGTGAGGAGGGCCGCCGTCGCTATGCCGACGCGATCCGTGTACTGATCTGGCGGCTCCGGATCGACCTCCACCTGCTGGACGAGTATTACAAGACCGTTGCCAAGGCCTATCCCGGGAAGGACGCCAACTGGCGACCCTACGAGATCGATAGCCGGTTGAAGTTCCTGGGCCATGCCTTTGAAGTCCTCAATTATGGCCGCCTCTATCGTCTGGTTGCGCTGACATCCGATCAGGAGCGCGAGGTCCGGCGGGCAGGCGAGCGACTGGCGGAGACGGTTCAGGAGCTTCAAGGGGTGAATCTGGGGAAGATCAGGCAGGCGAATTTGAAGCTCTTTGACCTGCTGATCGGCGATGCGTGCCACGCCTACCACGGGATCCATATGGTCGTCGGAGAGAATCAGGTCTAAGGCGAAAAGAAGGAGACGATATGAAATGGAGTCGACCGCTTCTGGCGGTGTTGCTTATCGGCGGGCTTGCCGCGTGCGCCGGACGGACCCACAGCGGCAGCGCGGCCCCGGCGCCCGCGATCGCGATCCCCAGTCCTGAAGAGGCGCTGAGAGCCGAGGCGACCAAGTTCTGGGAGGCCCGGATAAAGGGCGACATGGTGACGCAGTACAACCTGCAGGAGCCGAAGGCCAGGGAGGGGGTCACACTGACCGCCTTTACCCTGGCGCGCGGGACTGTCGTGTTTTTAACCTATAAGATCACGACGGTCGAGACGGCCGGCGATGAGGGCAAGGTGACGGCTGCGACCACCCTTCGGATGAACCACCCCAAAATGGAACGGTTCGGCGCGTTTGACCAGATCGTCAGCATGCTGTGGGTGCGTCAGGGGGGGGTCTGGTACGTCAAGGGCAGCCAGGAAGCCGCCGGCAAGCCGCTGAAGGCCGGGGAGAGCCCGCCGCGAGAGTGAAAGATTTCGCTTGACAAGGCACCGTGAACTACGTATAAAGGGACGAATCTTTACCGGCGACGTGACCAGTGCGTCGAGGGATAAAGCTGCATGGACGCGATGAGGGGTTGGTAACACACTGGCTGAAGGAGGTGATGCCGCGAAATTGAGAGGTAGTGATCTCCTGGGCGGACACTGCGGGGCGCGACGGAACGGGGGGTTGTACTTGTCGGCAATCCGGCAAGGTGAAGCCCGAGGGGTAGGGGATCAGGCAGTAGGAAGCAGCTCGTACCATAACGTGTGTATGATCGACGATTGCAGGCAGTCGTGATAGTCCGCACCAAACTAAAGGAGGTAGGGTAATGAGAAAATGGTTGGGCATTCCCCTGTCGTTCCTGTTTGTCCTTGGCCTGTTTGTACCGGCATGGGCGAACTCGGAACTGACCCCCGGTGGACGGCTCTTCTTCCCCTTGTGGGACGTCTCCACCCCAAACCGGCTCACCTTCATCGTGGTGACTCGTGAAGCGTTGAACGAGACACAAACCATTAAGAGTAGACTTACAGGGACAGCAGACGGCGCTGTTGCCAAGAAGATATGGTATCTCCAGGGCACCGGCAACTGTATCCCCCGTGGCGTGAACGGCGCTGTTGGTAGCGCCGAAGAAGGGTCCGGCAGTATCAACCGAACGGATTTGGGGGGAACCAGTTTCCCGCCAGAGACGGCAAAAGGCGTCTTTGTCGATGACGTCCACTTCGAGTATTACGGCAAGTCCTGCAACAGCTCGGATGAGACCGTGCATATGAGCTGCGGCGACGTCGATCTGTTCCTCCTGGCCTCCTACGACAACGCGACCCGCAAGCCGAGGATCGCCTTTGCGGATGTCGCCGCTGAAGGCCGGGGCGCGCTCGATGTGCATCTGGTTACCAACTCCACGCGTGATCCGGCAGAGCGCAAGCTGGAGGATTCGCTGATGGGTCACGCCATCATCTCCGACCTGTCCGAAGGATGGGCCGCTGTCTATCCGGCCGCCGCGGCGAAGGCCACCTCCTGCTTCATCTGTTCCCTGATCGACGGCGGTGAGCCGGTCGGCTACGAGAACTATCCGATGGAGGTCTACCTGCCGTGGTCCTATGCAGACCTCTGGGCCGCTCCGGGCGGCACCCTGCGCAACGTCCTCTCGCTCTGGGGCCCGGGACTTCTGCCGGCGGACAATCTGAGCGACACCACTATCAGCCTCTCGTGGAAGTGGTGGGACGGTCGAGAGCGCTGGAAGGAAGGCTCCAAGATTAAGCACTCGGTCATCGCGCCGTTGGGCGGCCCGGGCATCGCCGGTCTCGATTCCCCGCTCGATACGGCCGGATTCGTGGTAACCAATTTCACCTGTGATCATGCGCCGGGCGGCGGCGTCACCGGTTTCGGCAGCGCCCCGATGTCAGGCAAGGCTGAGAACGACGGGTTCCCGCGTGTCGGCAGCGCGGCCGGCGGCCAGGGATGCGGTCCGGGTAATGCAGCCGGGGTGCTCTCGGCGGCCGATCCGGAACATACCAGCGACAACTTCGAGTCGGCGCCGGACATCGATGCCGTCGGGCATTCGATTCAGCAATCCACCTCGCTCGGCTGGTGGCGGTTCCAGCTTCGCCGGGATCAGGATGCACCGATCGGGTTTAATCCGGTTCTCGACCACTCCGGTCGCGGCCTCGTAGGCGTGGTTCTGTCCACCTCCGGCGGCACGACCCCGTTCTTCTCGGTGGGCGACTCCTGGCGGCTGTGGCACAAGGATCCGTGTAAGGTCGCCCAGAGCGCCCAGACCATGGGTCCGCCCAATGTTCGCGATGCGGGCATTCGTGCGGCGGTTGGCCCCGATTCGGGTGATGTCATCTCCATCTTCAACGCCCTGCCGTTCTCGGTTGAGAAGAAGGTGTGTGACGGTCGCGGCGAAGATCTGGTATCTCTGACGGAGCAGTAAGAACGAACACGTTTTCACATCTCGAAATACAGGGTCTGATATGAGACAACAGGCCGGGGGTTACCACCCCCGGCCTGTTGTCGTTTGCGCGCCATAGAGAGACGACAGGACGGGTGACGGTATAATGACCCCCAGATGGATCGCTATAACTGTAACGCTGATTGTGTGCGCCCTTTACGCCGGGCTGAGTTCGGCGAATTCCGAGCTTCACCCGGGCGGGCGTCTGTTTTTTCCGTTATGGGATGTGTCCAGCCCGAATCGGGTGACCTTTATTATCCTGACGCGAGCCGCGCTGAACGAGCGTCAGACCATCCAGGCTAAGATGACGTCAACCGCCGGAGGAGCCGCCGTCAAGCAGATCTGGACGCTGTCGGGCGCGGGCCAGTGCCTGCCGAGGGGGACCGGCGGGACGGAGGCGGATGTCAACCGGACCGATCTTGGAGGAACAGCAGGGGCGCCGATCTTTGTCGATGACGTCCACTTCGAGTATTACGGCCGCGGTTGTACCAGCGCGAATGAGGTCGTACACATGAGCTGCGCCGACGTCGATCTTTATCTTCTGGCTTCGCCGGACAACCCGAACCGCCGGCCCCGCATCGCCTTTGCGGCCGTGGCCGGCGAGGGGCGGGGCGCCCTCGATGTCCATCTGATCTCGAACAGTACGGGCAACAGCGCCGCCCGAAAACTCGAGAATTCGCTCATGGGCCACGCTGTCATTTCGGACCTGGCCGAGGGGTGGGCTGCGGTCTATCCCGCTGCGGCCGCCAAAGCGACGTCGTGCCCCGTCTGTGCCCGGATCGACGGTACTCCTGTCGGTTACGAAAACTATCCGATGGAGGTCGACCTGCCGTGGGCCTTCGCCGACCTCTTTTCGGCGCCTGGCGGCGCCGTGCGGAATCTGCTGTCGTTATGGGCCCCCGGCCTTGTGCCCGGGGCGAATCTCAGCGATACGTCGGTCGGCCTGGATATCCGCTGGTGGGACGGGCGGGAGCGGGCCTTCGGCGGATCGGCCACCGCTCATGCGATTCTTCGGCCGTTAGGCGGGCCGCCGCTTCCCGGATTCGATGCGCCTGTCGCCGGTCTGTTCAGTACGGCGGGGTTTGTCTGCGGCCACGACCCGAGCGGCTCGATGGCTGAGAACGACGGTTTCCCGAGATCGGGAAGCGATGCCGTTGCCTGCGGCCCGCCCGAGCTGCCTGACCCGGCCCATCCGAGCGATAATTTCGAGGCGTCGGGGGAGATCAACCAAACCGGACACTCGATCCAGGGTTCGAGGCCGATCGGCTGGTGGCGGTTCCGGCTTCGTGTCGACGGCGCCTCACCGCTGGAGATCGGCACGCACTCCGGCCGGGGTCTGGTAGGGGTGGTGCTCTCGGTGACGCCAGGCGCCGCCTTCGTGGGAGTGGGCGACGCCGTTCGGGCATGGCACCCGGATGCCTGCGAGCCGGGCCAGAGCGGCCGTACCGTCGGCCCCCCCCACCTGCGCGATGGAGGGGTCCGATCGAACCGCGGCAGCGGCTTTACTCCTGCGGATCTTCTCAGCCTCTTTAACGTTTTTGATCCGGATGACCAGGCCGCGATTTGCGCGGGCGCCTTCGGCGGCGGTTAAGCCCTTTTGGCGCGTCGCGCCGCCTGACTGCCTATCCATGGGAACACGATAGCGATGCGTCCTCCGGCGTTCATCGGGGGCTTCCGCAGCGGCTCCACACTCCTGATCAATTACCTCGGCTTACATCCGCGCCTTTCCGCCGTCTATGAGACCAAGTTCCTCGTCGACCTCCTCCGTATCGTGCGGCTGATTCGGGACAATGGGGAAGGCGCCGGTCGCGAGCTGGATTTCCTTCGGGGCTGGGTGGGGCGTCAGGGCTTGACCCGCGCCGAGGCGGTGGAGATCATGATTAAACAGGCCGTCAGGGATATCAGCCTGACGCAACAGGTGCTGGACGGCACCGCGCCGGACGGCAAGGCCGGCCATGAGCGGTACGCGCTGGGAACGAACCATATCCTGTGGCAGGCGTCGGAGGCGCTGGAGACGATCGGCCCGTTTGTCGAGGCCGTGCGCGCGGGACACGGGGCCAGCACGCTCCTTCCTGCGCTGGCCTCTTCGCTGCAGGCGCTGTTCGCGATGCATGCCGCCCGCGAAGGCAAGCGCGAGTGGGTCAATAAAACCCCTGAGATCTTGCGGTTTCAGCCGGAACTGCGGCAGATGCTGGGGCGGGTGCGGTTCATCCATCTCATCCGGGACGGGCGGGATGTGGTCCACTCTTCCGTCAGGCTCCACTGGTGGTCTGTGGAGACGGGCTCCCGAGCCTGGAAGCTGTTTATTGATGAGGTTCGCGCTCACGTTTCGGTCGGTTCGCAGGATTATCTGGAATTGCGATACGAGGATCTTGTCACGGATCACGTCGGCACCCTGCGCCGGGTTCTGGATTTTCTCGACATCGACGGAGACCCCGAGGCGATGGTCGCGGCTCAGGAGCGGCTGGCGCCGGGGAGCACCTCCAGGTCGGAGGCGGAGGCACGCATGGGCCAGTGGCGGTCCGCGATGACCGCAGGCGATCGCGCGACCTTCAAGGCCATCGCGAACGATCTGCTGATCTCCCTTGGCTATGCGTCTGATGCGGACTGGTAGCCGACCAATCCGGAACGGGATTCCGGGGAACCTTGACACCGGCGGCTTCGCATGCTAGAAGCTTGAGAGCATCGAACCGTCATACCGACCCCCTGGCCCCCGTGCGGGAAGAGTGCGGCGGCGAGGGGTAGAGCAGCCAGCCCGCATGATGACCGGAAGAGGTCCCGTATCTACCGTTCGATGAGCACAAAGGAGATATGTTGAGTCTCTATCGCCATAGTGGTCTGATCGGCAACTTTGTCAAACGCGATCTGCTGGCCCGGTACAAAGGGTCGGCGATGGGGGTCTGCTGGTCCGTTGTTCAGCCCATCGTGATGTTGATCCTGTATACTTATGTATTCTCGACCATCTTGAAGGTGCGGGTCGGACCCACCGAAGGGACCGGTATCTTTGCCATCTACCTCTTTTGCGGGATGCTTCCCTGGAATGCCTTTCAGGAAGGGGTCAGCCGGTCCGCGACCGTGATTCTCGACAATGCGAATCTGATCAAGCGCACCGTCTTTCCGGCGGAGATTTTGCCGATCTACATTGTTGCGTCAGGACTCGTGAATGAACTGATCGGTCTTGGGGTGCTGCTGGCAGCGGTCCTGCTGACAGCCAAGACCATCAGTCCGGTCCTGCTGTTCCTTCCCGTGATTGTTCTCTTGCAGGGGGCCTTTACCCTCGGGTTGGCGTGGATCATCGCAGCGATCAACGTGTTTCTGCGGGATGTGGGCCAGCTCCTCGGTATGGCGCTCAGCCTCTGGATGTTCCTGACACCGGTGTTTTACCCGCCCTCGCTGGTCCCCCCGTCGTTAGAATGGATTCTCTACATCAACCCGATGATGTGGGTGGTGGAGTCGTATCGGGGTATCGTCTTGCGCGGGGTCATGCCGCCGTGGACCGGCTTGGCGGCCCTGGCGTTCAGCTCGTTGACGGCTTTCGTGGTTGGGCGTCTCCTGTTTCGGCGGATGCAGGGCGCCTTCGCCGATGTGATCTGATGCCGGCTATCCAGGTCGACGGTCTGTCGAAGATGTACCGGATTTATGCGCGTCCCAAGGACCGGTTAATAGAGTATCTAGTCCGCGGCCGCAAGCGCCACCAGGAGTTCTGGGCCCTCAGGGATGTGACCTTTCAGGCCCCGACGGGCTCCACATTCGGTTTAATGGGAGAAAACGGGTCCGGCAAAAGCACCCTGCTCCAACTGCTGGCAGGCACGTTAACCCCGACATCCGGCGTACGCCGGGTACGCGGGCGGGTGTCGGCCATCCTTGAGCTGGGGGCCGGTTTCAATCCCGATTTTACGGGACGGGAAAACGTGTTGATGACCGGCGCGATCATGGGGATCGCGCGGCGAGAGATGGCGGCGCGGCTTGAGGATGTGATCGCCTTTGCCGAGATCGGCGACTTCATCGACCGGCCTCTCAGAATGTACTCAACGGGGATGTACCTCCGGCTCGCCTTTGCCGCAGCGACCACGGTGGATCCGGATGTTCTGATTGTCGACGAAGCGCTCTCGGTCGGGGACGAGTACTTTCAGAAGCGCTGCATCGATCGCATTGAGACGTTCCGGAAGGCCGGCAGGACGATTGTGTTCTGCTCGCACAACAGCTATCAGCTTCGGATGGTCTGCGAGCAGGCGATCTGGCTGCGCGCCGGGCGTGTGGCGATGATGGGCGATACTCTGAAGGTGGTGACCGAATACGAAAGCTATCTGCGGGGTCGCATGGCCGAGCGTTGCGCCGATCCGCCGGTATCGGGGCCGGCGACGGGGCAGCGCGGACCGCGTCCGGCTCCGTGGATCACCGATGTCTCTCTTATCGTCAATGGCCAGGCGGGCGCCCGTCACGAGGTACAGACCGGCGATGATCTGGCTATCGCCGTCTCCTATGAGGTTCCCGCCCCTCCCGCGGCGGTCCATGTCGGCGTAAGGATTTTCCGGAACGACGGCATTGTGTGCTATGGAGCCGGCACCCATCTGGACGGACTCACACCCCCGCCGACCTCAGGGAGCGTGATCCTCACGTTTCCGAACATCCAACTCCTGGCGGGAGAGTATTATGTGTCCGTCCACCTGCTCGATGAAACCGGCCTGCATCACTACGAAGAACGGAGAAGGGCGTGTAGTTTCAGAGTCTACCAGCCCTTTATCGCCATCGGGTTGTGCCAACTGAGGCATGAATGGAGCGTTGAGGCGACTCCGAAAGACGCGGCTTACCTCCACAGTGAGATGGTCGGCTGAGAATCTGGTCATGACAGAACGTGAAGGCCAGTCCGGCCAACCGCGGCCCTGGTCGATTCGTCTCTATCAGCCGGGGGATGAGGTCCAGATTGTCGGACTATTTCAGCGCGTGTTCGGGAAGGAGCGCTCGCTGGCGCATTGGCGATGGAAGTTCATGGACAACCCGGAAGGCGCCCAGATCTGTCTTGCCGTCACCGACACCGGGGAGGTTATCGGGCAATACGCCGGCATTCCGGTTCGCGTCATGGTCGATGGTCAGATCCTTACCTTTTCACAATCCATTGACAGTATGGTGGATGCCGGCTACCGTCGAGGCCTGAAAAAACCCGGTGTCTTTGCCAGTCTCTTCGAACGGTTCGCCGATACGTACGGCGGCCGGGACGGCGTGACCATTCTGTGGGGATATACGACCCCTGAGGCGCTTCGGATCGGCCGGCGGCTTCTGGGATACCTCGCCCTGCATCGGGTGGTGAAATTGGTCCGGTCGGTGGACAGCCCCGCTCGCCTGTCTCCCTGGCAGCAGATGAGCGAGGCATGGCGTCGGATTCAGTGTCCGATCCATCCGGTACGCCGTTTCGATGCCGGGATAGATCGCCTGTGGGAACAATGCCGGCCGGAACTGCGGGTGGCGACTATCCGGGATGCGCGATATCTGAACTGGCGATACGCCGACTGCCCCGATGTGCAATACAGGCTGCTGATGGCGGGGGGGACGATGGGTACGCCGCCTCTCGGGATGGCGGTGCTGAGGCTTGGTTGGGAGGGGCAACCGGTCGCGTGTCTCGTGGATTGGTTGGTTCCCTGGAAGAACATGGCGGCCGCCGAACGTCTGCTGCAACGCAGTTTTGAAGAAGCCGGACTGGCAGGGATGAAGGAGTTGCACGCCTGGTTTCCTCCGTCGTCCCCGTGGTGTCGATACCTGCGTGATAAAGGGTTTCAGTCAATCGAGACCGCTTGCATGACCGTACGCCAGTTTACCCCGACCATATCGCTTGAGCTCCTGAATGCTCATTGGTACTACACCATGGGCGATTCGGATCATTATTAGGATCAGGGGAATATCGTGGGAATAGGGCGACAGCCGCCGCCATACCCGGCGATCTGGGCTACCCCCCCAAGGGGCCGTGTGCTGGCGCTGGCGCCTCACGCCGATGACGAAACCTTAGGCTGCGGCGGCGTGTTGATTCGGCACCGCGAGCAGGGGGATCCCGTTCGAGTGGTGTGTGTCACCGACGGCGCGGCGGGCGATCCGTTGGGCTATTACAGCGGCCGGGACTATCCGGAATTGCGGCGGGAGGAAGCCCGACGGGCCGGCGCGATCCTGGGGGTCGATGACCTGGTCTTTTGGGACTACCCCGACGGGCGGCTCGCGGAGGCGCACGACCTGGCCCAACGCCTTGCCGCGCTGTTTGATGCCTATCGTCCGGACATCATCTATCGGCCTTCAACGGCAGAGATTCACCCTGATCATTGGGCGTTGGGGGTCGCGACTGAAGAGGCGCTGCACGATTATCGGCGGGCGGTCGGCGACTACTGCTTCGAAGCATGGGCGACGGTCCGGCCGTCCTACGTGATCGATATCAGCGCAGTCTGGGAACGAAAGCGTCAGGCAATCGAGCAGTATCAGAGCCAGCTCCGATACAACGATTATGTCCATATGATCGAGGGGCTAAACGCGTACAGAACGATTTATCTGTCGTCGGCCCGGTATATGGAAGCCTTCGAGTCCGGGTTTAACGATAGTTCGTGACGGACGGTGATGACCGGTCTATGAGAATCGTGCAGTTCGTTCACGGGTACCCTCCGGAATTCGTCGCCGGGACCGAGCGGTATACACAAGGGCTGAGCCGGATGCTGGTGGCGCACGGCCATGCCTGCCTGGTTATTGCCGGTTCTGAGCGGACAGCCTCACAGCCATCGATGGCGGTCGAGTGGGACGGCGGCGTTCAGATCGTCCGGCTGATTGGCTGCGCCGGACCCGATGACCGCCGTCCGTCCGTCCATAATCCTCCGGCGGAAGAGCTGATTCGATGGCTCCTTGACCTTTGGAGGCCTGAGGTCGCCCACGTTCAGCACTGGATGAGGCTCACTAATACCGTCGTGGGGGTCTGCCGGGAGTTCAATCTTCCGACTGTGGTCACGCTGCATGACCAGTGGGTTGCATGCACACGGGTTCATCGGTTTCAACCCGGCGAGCAGCTCTGTTCCGACCTGGAGGCGCCGTGTCTGTCGTGCGTCGAGCGGGATCCGTGGCAGCGGGACTGGGAGATCGGCGAACGATTGTCGTTGCGACAGCGAATCCTCGAGCGGGAACTTCGGCTGGCCCATCGTCTGCTGGTCCCCTCTGCGGCCCAACAAGATTTCCTGCGGCAGATCGTGCCGGCGATTCCAGACCGACTCGAGGTCGTCCCATTGGCGTTACCGGTCCGGCGTCGGGACCGGATCGACCTTCCGGAGAAGGGTTATTCGAACGGACCGTTCAGGATCGGTCACTGGGGCTATCTGGCGCCAGGGAAAGGCGTTCACCTTTTGCTGGAGGCGGCCCAACTCCTTCCGCCGGATCAAAGGATCGAGTGGCATCTGTATGGTCTGTCATCCGGTCCTCCGTATGAAGAGCGGCTGGAGCGACTGGCGGCGGGACGGTCCGTCTTCTTTCACGGGAGGTACACCTTCGAGGATGTGCAATCGGCCGGGCTTGACCTCGCCGTGTTCCCGTCGCTGTGCTATGAGACCTATTCCTTTGTCCTTGACGAGGCGTTTTCGCTCGGTCTGCCTGTGGTTGCCTCGAATAAAGGGGCCTTCCCTGAGCGGATAGGTGAGGCCGGTCTGGTATTTCAACAGGGTGACCCCGGTGATCTCGCGAAGACGATTGCGTGGTTACTAAAGAATCCTGCCGAGTTGGCTCGTCTGAAACGCGCGGTATCGACGGGAAAGGTGGTGCCGATGGAGGAGCATGTCACGCGCCTTGAAAAGATCTATGGCGAGGTGGTGGAGAGTCGCGAGCCTGAGCGCGACGCGGACCTCGCCGAGCGAGAGTTCCTGCTTCACCTGCATCGGGTGGTTGAGGATCGAGACCGGGAGATCCAACGTCTGCGTGGACATGTCGCGGAGCAGGAAAGGGCCGTCAAGGAGCAGGAAAGGGCCGTCAAGGAGCAGGAAAGGGCGATCAGGAATCTCGAGGAGCGGCTGCGACAGACCGAGCAGACGGTCTTGGACCGGGAGGCGGCCTTGCAGCAGACCCGACAGGCGCTCGAGATGCTGCAGAGCGATCATGCCAACCTGAGGGCCCACCTGCTTCACCTGAAACAGACCCCCCTGTTCCAGCTTCACGAGTTGCTGAAGAAACTGTTGAAACGCCCATGACAGAGTTCAGATCCATGTTCGGCGGAGGCGACCCGCATGATCTGTCGAGCCCATGTGGACGCCTCATCGGCGATCCTGACGGGGGGCCGGCGTGAAAATTCTGCAAGTTGTTCATGCCTTTCTTCCTCGATACGTTGCCGGTACGGAGATCTACACATATCACCTGTCCAGGGCGCTCATATCACGCGGGCATCACGTTCGGGTCTATACAAGAGGTGATGAGGCCCCCGACGGAGAGGTGCGTGAGGTCGAGACGATCTATGACGGAATCCCGACGAGAAGGATCCATGCGCATTGGCAAGGACCAGGAACCGCCGCCTTTCTTCACGCCTCCCTTTTCGCGGTCTCCAATCCGGCTATCGACCGGAGTTTCGATCTGTTCCTCCACGAGTTCGCCCCCGACATTGTCCATTTTCAGCATACCTATCGACTCTCGGCGTCGATGATTGCCGTCGCACGAAACCACCGGGTTCCGGTACTGTTGACGCTGCACGACTACTGGATGATGTGCCACCGGATACAGTTGATCACACCGAAAATGGAGGTCTGCGACGGCCCAGGATCGGGCGCCAAGTGTGCAGTCTGTCTTCACCATTCCGTCAACGGAAACGGTCCGGATGAGTCGGCGATCCGATTCGGGACCAGGCTGGCCGGCATCTATCGTGCGCGATTCATGCGCAGGATGCTGCTCAAGACTGATCTCCTGATCTCGCCTTCGGAATTTCTGAGACGGAAGATCATCGAGTTCGGCGTGCCGTCCGACCGAATCATCTTCCTCGACAATGGGCTGAGCCTTGAGCGATTTCGGGACCTGCCTAAGCATCGATCCGCGCGACTCAGATTCGCATTTGTAGGTACAAATATCGTTCACAAGGGCTTACACGTGCTCGTGGAGGCTTTTAACGGGGTTCCGATCGGTAAGGCTGAATTACTCATCTACGGCGATCCGGCCGTCTCGCCGACCTATTACGAGAGCGTCAAGCGGCTGGCGAGCCACCCCGACATTACCTTCATGGGATTTTTCGAGAATCACAGGGTTGCAGAGGTGATGTCAGGTATCGATGTGCTGGTCGTTCCGTCAATCTGGCCCGAGAACTCACCGCTCGCCATTCATGAGGCGTTCCTGGCCGGGGTGCCGGTCATTGCGTCCCGCATCGGCGGGATGCCGGAGCTGGTGCGGCATGGGCAGAATGGGCTGCTGTTCGAGACCGGAAACCCCGCTGATCTGCTCGCGAAGATGGAGCATCTCATCGACAACCCGTCCCTCGTCGCCGACTTCGCCCGCAATGCCGGGCACGTGAAGTCGATTCAGGAAAACGCCGCAGAACTCGAGCAGATCTACGAGCGGCTGATGCGGGAGCGGGCAGCCCGTCGAGGATCCGGCGTCTCCGCGCATTGCTGTGCCGCCGGCGTGTCGGATTGCCGATCAGAGGACCGCAGGTCGGGCCGCGTGAATACGCAAAGCGATGCCGCCTCCGTCGAATCCGGCTTGGGTCCGGAGTCACAACATGACGGGGGGGGATCAAGATCCCCGGGTGGATCAGCGTCGGCGATGGACGGATCGGAGGGTTGCGATCGATACGCCACGGAACTTGAACAGGTTGCTGCCCATTGGGGGGAACAAGCAAAAATTTCGATGGATGTCAAGAAGGCGATAGGGTGGCTCGCCTCCCCGCTGGTAGAGCGGTGTTACATCCATCCAGGGATCTCCGGGAATCCCGAGGAAAACTGGCTGATGTATGTCAAGAGGCGCTTTCTTCCGGAGACTGTGGCGCGCGGTCTCACCATCGGTTGCGGCGAAGGCGGCCTTGAGCGTCATGGGGCCGTCCTGAAACTCTGCCTCCATTATGATGCCTTCGACATCTCCCCTGAGGCTATAGCGATAGCGAGGGATGCCGCCGAGAGATATGAGTTGAACAACGTCAGGTACGAGGTTCGCGATCTCAATTACATCAGTCTGGAAGGGGATCGGTACGATGTCGTGTTCAGTTCGATGGCGCTTCACCACGTCGAACGTCTCGAGCATCTTCTGGCCGAAGTTCACAAGAGCTTGAAAGCCGATGGCTTATTTATACTGAACGAGTATGTGGGTCCGGATCGGTTCCAGTGGACTCCGTTGCAACTGATGGCGACCAATGGCCTGCTTCGGCTACTGCCCCCACGACTTCGCCGAAACCTACGGAATGGAGAGATCAAAACGACGGTCTGCCGGCCGTCCATTGAAGAGATGAAATACGCTGACCCCTCCGAGGCCGTCAGGTCCTCAGCGATTGTGCCCCTTATCGAGAATCATTTTCGAATTATTGAGCGCATCGATTACGGTGGGACCATTCTTCATCTCCTGCTTCAGGACATCGCGGGGAACTTTGATCAGGGCAAGAGAACGGATCTTACGCTGTTCCGGCTGGTTTGCGAAGTAGAGCGTTGGTTGATCAGGTCAAGGATTCTTTCGAGCGATTTCACGCTGATTGTGGCGCAAAAGAGATGAAGGGGGCGGATCGCCGTGTCTCATTGGGGTACAAATCGGGTGATGCAACAAGTGAGCAGGTTGTGCGGGCGACTGCTGCAGCGAAAAGGCGGACCGCGAGTCGAGGCCCAACCGGTGCCCGCAGCCGGAGGGGCAGACCTGCCTTCCGTCAACACCGCGCAGGACGGCCGGCGTTGGCGCTTCGCCCAGCAGATGGAACGGGAGTTTTGGCTGAACCTTGATGAGGCAGAATTCCAGGCTCAAGAGGCCGGCTATCGGTGTCTCGCCGGCCAGTTGGCGAGCTACGCGCGCACCTATTGCGGCGAGTGGGACGATATCCGTGTATTGCAGATCGGGTGTGCTGTGGAGGACGCAGTCATGTATTTTCCTTACGGCAAGCGGTACGCAATCGACCCTCTGGCGGACTTCTACATTCGGCACTTCGAGCGCGCCCGCAATTCGGCGGTCACCTACTTTACGGCCAGGGGGGAGGCGGTCCCATTTACGACAGACGTCTTCGATCTGGTCATCTGTGCCAATGTCCTGGACCATGTCTTTGAGCCGCAGAAGCTGCTTCGTGAGGCAAGCAGAACCCTGAGAACGGGGGGGTTGTTCTTTCTGTCTGTAGACGTGTATTCGGCAGATATCCGTATGCGACGGGTTGAGCAGGAGGCCGCCGGAGAGGTTGTCGATCCGTGCCATCCCCACACCTTCACGCATGAAATCCTGCAACATCTGGTTGAGACGACCGGCTTCCAGGTGCTTGCCGCAGAGGACTCGGCCTCCGGAAAAGGGGATGAGTCGGTGCGATTCGAGTTGACCCTTCTGAATGTGAAAAAGACGTATGGGCGAGACGAAGGAGGGTCGTGAAGGGATCTACCCTCTAGCGAGGGTATGAGCCTGCAATCACATCTTCATAGATATCCTCGATCTCTAAAGCGTCCTCCTCCATGGTTTTAACCGGCCCGATATTCGCGCTCAGTTTGCCGATCAGATCCGGCTGCCGAATGATCCGCTCCATCTGCCTGCACAGATCGCCGGCGTTCCCCGTCCTGAAGAGAAGTCCATTGACCCCGTCCTGAATCAGTTCGGCCATGCCGCCGATGTCGGAAGCGATAACCGGCGTTTTGGCGAGGAACGCCTCGTGGATGGTCAGAGGAGAATTCTCATACCAGATCGAAGGAACAACCAAGACGTCGATCTCCGTCAGAATGCCGGCGACATCGCCGTGCTGATACCCACCCATGAAGCGGATTCGCGGGTCTCTGACAAGCCCCTGCAGCAGATCCGGATAGTCTTCAAATCCGCCGTAAGGAACGGAGTGCCCATAGATGTTCAACTCGGCTTCGGCAGGCGCCATCCGATTAAACGCTTCAACGAGCACATGGACCCCCTTGGTGGGGATCAGCGTGCCCAGGTACCCAAACCTCAGCCGGTCGGATGGTCGCTTTGCGAGCCCGGCGAAGCGGGAATCCTGATGGCCATACTTCGAGAACAGAATCTTCCCGGACGGGATCCCTTGTTCGATGAACCTGTCACGCAGAAACCGGGAAGGGGCAATGAAGAGATCAACCAGCCCGCATACCTCCGTCACGTGCCGCCACCGCTCATTGATCTGGTCGAGCGCCTGCCGCTGGGTCATCAAAAAGAGTGTGGTCCGGAGTCCGGACAGTCGCCGGACCAGCGTCTTGAGCTTGGATGACTCCTTACCGATGACCGTCTGCGCCTGTCGGTGGAATGGTGCGGCCTTGTGACCTCGCGCGTTGAGGGGGAATTGGGCGGCGAGACATCGCAGGCACTCCAAGGGCCTGGGTCCGTGGCAGAGCGTGAGATCGGTGGTCACGAGCTGCCCCCGCTGGCAGATCAGCCAAAAGTCGTGCAGGGTGAAGACGACGGGGATGTTGCGTGTCTTTGCCACGCGAATCAGGTTGGTCGAAAGACAGGTGAGATGGTGAAAATGTACGACGTCGGGACGGACCCGATCGAGAAACTCGTCGAACCTGCTATCGATCAGATCGTTGCGATAACACCCGCGAAAGGAGTCGCAGCCCTTGAACGTGTTATTGACCTTGACGACGGGCAACCCGTTGTAGGTGTCGGTAATGAGCGCATACTCCTCGAGTTGAGGATCTCCGATCCGATAAAAGACGGAAACGGCGTGCCGCTTTGCCAGTTCCTGCGAAAGGCCATAAGTGTAGATCTCGGAGCCTCCCGTGCTTTGCGGGAGAAATACATGGATGACCTGTGCGATTCGCATGAGCCGTCAGACCCTTCGGAAGGTCTTATAAGGGAGATGTCTGCTCTCGTCCCTGGCGCCCCGAAACTGGCCGAGGACGCTGGCTGCGATAAACAGGGGGAGACGGCAGAGCAGGCGGAGCGTTTTCGGCAGAGGTCTCTCATTCCGGATGACGAAGCGCGAATCCATCAGGAGGCTCGTCAAGACCGCGCGCAGGGCTTGGCGAGGCGTTGGAACCGTGTGAAGACGAAAGAGCTCGTAGAGACGACGATGACAGAGATACGTCCTCTGGTACTCGTAGAGAACCGACCGATGATGGGAATGGAATACGGCGGCCTCGGGCTCGTAGACGATCGCATACCCTTCCTCCAGGACCTTCTTCGACCATTCGAGGTCTTCGGCGAATGATGCCGAGGGAAACGGGTACTTACGCCATACCTCCTGTCGGATGCAGGAACTGACATTATCGAAAGTGCAGAACATGTACTGTTCCATCGGCGGCAGTGAACCGTATCTCTGCCAATCTGTGATCCTCTTGATCTCCCGGCAAGACCTGGCTGTCACCCAGCCGTTCAACTGCCGCTTGGTCAACACATCGGCGTCAGGTCTTGGGATCTGGCGGCAATAGACGCCGGCGACATCAGGATCCGAGAAGTTTCCGAGCATTTTTTCCAACCAGCTCTCACTGCTTGGGGTGGCGTCCTGCGTAATGAGTACGATAAATTCCCCGCGGGCCATTGCAATCCCCAGGTTTCTGGTCCTGCCGTGATTAAACTCCTCAGAAGCAATTTCTCTTAGCCGCACCGGGTACCGCCGCAAAATGTCCAAGGTCCCGTCGGTTGAACTGGAATCAATAGCGATGACTTCAAAGGGTTCTGAGAGCTTCTGCGAAAAAATCGCCTGCAGGGTCTCTTCAATATATTGCGCGCCGTTCTTGGTGACAAGCAGAATGGAAATGGCGGGGGTGGACGTCATGGCGATCTGCTCTACTCTTTTCCGGTCTGGTTCGATCTGTTCGCGGCCTGTATATGCTGCCCGCCGGGATCTCACCCTGGCGGTCGATTTCCTCCCAAGCCGGCCGGCCCTCTCGCTTCCGGAGGCGGCCGGCCGATCTAACTATTCCATAAGAACCGGGTGTTGTCAAAGACCTGCGGAAGATTCCGGAAAGAGACAGTGCCGAACAGCCGGCTTTCGGGCTGAGGCATCCGAATGCCGGGATCGACCCGTGGTTGACAGGCGCGGGGCTTCTATGAGATATGATAGGCGCGCCTGAGGTCACCCGCAAAACCCGCCTTATCCCCCGCGTGGGGAGTGTGCAAGCCGATGGCGGTGCCCGCCCCACCCCATCTCCACTTTCTCCCCCCGGGAAGGAGAGGGGGCGGACGCGGCAACCTGCACGAGTTCCGGAAGAAGCGATAATACAAGAGGAGGGAAGGCGATGAGACTCCCGGTCCGCTGCACCGTCATCTGCTTCCGGCGGAGCACCGCCTGTCACACGAGCCTGGAAGCCTGCGGAACATCCGTCTTCGCTCCACTCGGAATGGGGTGTTGCAGCCCGGTCTCCCCGCGGCAGAATCGGAAGCGTCCTTGAGGCACGTTGAAGAGCCGAATCGGCAGCGCGCGGATCGTGCCCTCACACCGCTGCTCGTACTGGGCGCGGGACGGAGCGGCACGACGCTCCTCATGCAACTGTTGGGCTCGTCCCCGCAGATTCTGTTTGACCGCGTATACCCGTTTGAGGTGCGGTACTTTACCTATCTTCTGCGTTGGGCACTGGTGCTGCATCAGGAGTGGCAGCCCGGCAATAGCTGGGGCCCGGCAGAGATCTTTACTCCACCGGACGGGCGAATAGGACCGTTCCCCTACGTCGGCGCCCCGCTCTGGGAACATCAGCAGTTATGGACCCGATGTTTTACCGCGGCGTGGGGGGAATTCTCCCGGAGTGCCGGTATCCGCGCGCATAGAGACGGGCCCACCCTCACGCCACCGCTCTACTATGCGGAAAAGATTCCGTTTTGGGTACCGGCGTACGTTCGGCAGGTCATCCCATACAAGATCATTCTGCTGGTGCGTGATCCTCGGGATATCTTCTTATCCATTACGGCGTTTGACAGGAAACGCGGCTTTCCCGGGTTCACCCGCCGTCCTGAAGATGACGACTGGACGTTTGCCGTGCGATTCGTGGCGTTGTGCCGGGAACGGTTCAAGGTCCAGCGCGAAGAGACTGGCTCGCCGGGCAGCATTCTGGTAAAATACGAGCGCTTGGCGATCGATCCGGAGGGCGAGGCGCAACGACTCAGTCAGTGGTTGGGCGTGACACTCGATGTCGGCGGCGTTGACAATCACGTGCCATATCTTGCACGCCATATGACCAGCGAGAGCCCGCGCGAATCCGTCGAACGCTGGCGCCGCGAGTTATCGGCGAAGTTGAACAGGTTCTTTGTACAGGAACTTCGTGAAGAGCTGCAGCACTTCGGCTACGAGACGTGATTCCACGGGCTTACGTGACCCCCACGTGGGCGTGATCATTTTCCCGCATAAAGAGGTCTCCAGAGGCTCCTGGACGCGCCGGAGATGCTGCAGGCGATGCGCAAAATATCCGGCCGATATGCTCGCCTCAATGAAGGCCCATGTCACTGGGCTGAAGGAGATCCACGATGATGCCACCCACGACAGCCATCCAAAGGAAGGGCCGTGTGTGTCATGTCTGAGGTTGTCTGCTCACGTCCGGCAGCGGGACGCTGCGTTACGGGAACAGCCTCTGCGCGTATCGAAGTCGGCAAGGGGAATCAGCGAACGTGATGCAGAGGCCCGCCGCCCTCGTGAACCGTTGCAACCTATCCTTTCACTCAAGTCGTAGAAGCTGATGGTGCCGCTTCGGTGGTTGCGCCACCCCGTCCGTACCCTGCTCGGTAAGGATCGGGTTGCGACCAAACTCGCGTACTATAAGGTCGCGCTGGTGCGGACCTATCTGTATTACCGAAAAACAGGTCTTAAGGCGACAGCACGCAGGATTACCGCTGAGTTGCGTGCTATTCGCGCCAAATCCCCTCATCCAGCTTTGGGCCTGTCCGAGCTGGTGAATGTCTGCGATATCCACCCTGTGTCTGGAGATATTTCTGGTCGAATTGCCGTCCACGCCCATGTCCACTACTCTGATGTGACAACAGAACTTGCGTCTTATCTAAGGAATATACCTTTCGCATTCGACCTGTTCGTGTCGGTCTCAACGGAGGAGGCCCGCGATATCTGTGATCGGGTATTTTCACAACTACCACAGGCTGGTCGAGTGACCGTGGATCTGGTAGAAAATCGTGGCCGGGATATCGCACCGATGATTTACCATTTTGGCGCCCGGCTGGCGACATACGACTATATCTGTCATGTGCACACCAAGAAATCTGTTTATTCACAAGGAAGGATGGCCGGCTGGCGGGAATATCTTTTCCGTCAGCTCCTGGGCAGCGAGGATCAGGTTAGGCGGATCTTTTCCATGTTTGAAAGTAACCCAAGCGCCGGGATCATTTATCCTCAAAATTACGAGCATCTGCCTTATTGGGGTAATACCTGGCTATCCAACAGAGTGTTGGGTTCTCAGATGTGCCGGCAGATGGGGATCAACGACGTGCCGGAAGGGTATTTCGACTACCCGGCAGGGTCAATGTTCTGGGCCAGGAGTAAGGCCATTCAGAATCTTTTCTCCGCCGATATCAGACTGATGGACTTTCCTCAGGAGGCGGGTCAGACTGATGGTTCTTTGGCGCACTGTGTTGAGCGGCTGTTGGTTCTCGTCGCCAAGTACGTCGGCTACACGCCATTGATTCTGGCCGATCCTTTTTCCCCGAGCTGGTCAAAGTGGAGATTCGACCGCTATATGGCCAGGACGCTTGATGACATCAAAGCGTTGTTGGACGTTAAACATGTTAAAGTAGTGGCCTTCGATGTTTTTGATACGCTTCTTATTCGTCCACTTATCCATCCCGAAACCATAAAAACAATCGTCGGACACCGCAGCCGGGAAATGGTCGGCGATGATTATGCCGGAATACGGGCCTATACGGAAGAAATGGCACGTTCACGTTTAGGGCGAGATGTAGGGCTTGAGGACATTTATGCCGAGTTCGCATCGTTGACAGGCAAACCGATCAATGAGGTAGCGGATCTCTGCGCCGTGGAGGAGCAAGTCGAACTGGATCTGGTTTCTCCCCGACCGGAGTGTATAGATATCTTCAACCACGCAATAGGCAGCGGTAAACGTGTCGTTCTGGTGAGCGACATGTTTTTGCCTCGCCGTATTGTAGAGAAAATGCTCTCGAACAACGGGGTCATAGGATATCATGCGCTCTATTTATCCTCGGATGTCGGTGTTCGCAAAGATACCGGAGCGTTATACAGGTTATTGCTGGAACGGGAGCAGCTTGCTCCGGGCGAGCTTCTCGTAGTGGGCGATAACGAACACTCCGATGTGCAGGTTCCAATGAATCTTGGAATTCAAGTATGTCATGTTTTGCGGCCCGTCGAAATCGCCCGGGCATTGCCCAGATTTTCCAGAATCATCGAAAGGGTTCGGACGAAAGGTGACCTCGACGAGCAGTTGATGCTCGGATTGGTGATACGCAAGCTTTTCGGACCGATCTGTTATCGGTTGTTTGATCCTGCCAGCCTGATTTACGGCGGACCAGAGCATATTGGATATGCCGTGGTCGGCCCTGTCATCTTAAGTTTTTGTTTATGGCTGATGGATACGGCAAAACAAGACCAAATCGAAAGACTGCACTTTCTGGCCCGCGAAGGTCAACTGCTGAAGGCGGTGTACGATCGAGTTGCCGCGCATGTTCAGGAGGCGGTTCCTTCCGCATATCTCGTATTGTCCCGTCGGGCCGTTACAGTGCCGATGATTGAATCGGTTGATGATATCTACCGGATTGCCGGAGACTCCGAGTACTTTCCGAATGAGTTGGACGAGTTTCTGAAATACCGATATGGAGTTGTATTGGACGAGAACGATCGTAAGAATCTGTACGAGAAAGGTCTGTGGAAGGAACAGAAAAAACTGGAACTACCAAGAGATATGCTTGAGCTGAAGCCGGTCCTCAAAGAATTAACAGAGAAAATAATTGCTCATAGTCGCATAGAGCGCCCCGGTTTGACCGAATATTTAAATCGTATAGGGCTGGACGGCGGCACATCGGCGGCAGTTGTCGATGTCGGCTATTCCGCGACCATTCAGGGGAAACTGTCATGCCTTCTCAGGAAGCCGATCCACGGTTATTATATGCTGACATCGGCGAGATCTCGCGAAATCTGCAATGCGCACAATACGTTCGCGCGCGGATACTATGGCGATCAGATCAACGGGGACGAATCCGATCTGTCTCCGCTTTGGCGAAGAAGTTTTGAACTGGAAACATTTCTGAGCTCCAACGATCCGCAGGTGATCTGTTATGTGCTGGACAACGATGGCGAACCCGAGGCGGTATTTCAAGAGGCGGAGACCGCGCAACAATCCTCGAAAACTCGTGCCGGTATTCATAGCGGGATCACCTCGTTCGTAGATGACTTTTTCTCGCTCCGGAATAGTGTATATCCGGAACTCAAACTGCCGGCGATTCTTCCAGAAATGTTGTTTGAGGAATTCGTTGAAAATATATCGAGTTCGGAACGCGAGATACTCTCAAGTCTTATGCTGGATGATCATTATTGTGGACGCGGTATTGTTCCGATCGGTTAAAGACGAGCCTGTAAGTTATCGCTGGACATTATGATGCAGTCTGTTCCACAGGTTAGTGTGATCATTCCGCTCTATAATCACGAGTTATACGTCGAGGAGGCGGTTCGTTCCGTTTTGGAGCAGTCCTGTACGAATCTTGAGCTGATCGTTATTAACGATGGTTCGACGGATGGCTCCGAGGCGGTCGTGAAGCGCATCAACGATGGGCGAATACGATACTACTCACAGGAAAATCGAGGAGCCCATGAGGCGTTAAACCGAGGTATCGATCGTGCTCGGGGGGCCTATGTCGCCGTCCTCAACTCCGACGATATCTATCATCCCAGGCGTATTGAGGAGGCCTTGAAGATCCTGGAGTATGACCACGAGGTCGCAGGGGTCTTCACCTATATTGAGTTGATCGATGCGAAAGGCGAGTTGTTGGGGATCAAGCGAGGGGCGGAGGATAACTGGACCGGGCAGAGCGCCGAGAGCTCTTTCCGGGAGGAGCATGATACCGTCCTTGATCTGCTGGCCGGAAACTTCCTGCATACCACCTCGAATCTGATCTGCCGAAGAGAGGTGTTTGATCGGATTGGTCTCTTTGCGAATCTACGCTATACGCACGACTACGAGTTTTATCTGCGACTCTGCGCGCAGTATAGGGTAGCCATGATCCGGACCCCCCTGCTCAAGTACCGTTTTCACGAGGCCAATACGCTGGCCGGAGACTCTGCTGCCTCGCGGTTTGAGACAGGTATGGTTTTGGCCGATTTCCTCTTGACCTATGACCTGAGGAAGATTTTGGGAGAGGGATCCGGACAGTTGTACAGGCTGACTAAACTCTACAACTCCATTCGAACGTACGACACCGATCGAATCATCATGCTTCTGCTGTTGTTGGGTTTGAAAGGGGATGTGCGGGCCCGGTTCTGGGAGCTGTTCGCGGACGGTTGCGGGAATCCGTTTAGAGGGGCTTGCATAGATAGTCTGGCACACACACACGACCTCTGCGCCGTCAAGGAAACCCTCAGGTGGCAGCAGGCGCAGACGGAGACTTGGTGGGCAAAGGCGCAGGAGTGGAAGGCCGCCCTCGAACAAC
>CABIKM010000032.1 GCA_902196205.1 Candidatus Methylomirabilis lanthanidiphila
ATGCGATGGTCAAACATCAGACCCCGTGGCGAGACAATCTCGCGTTGACCTCTTGACACAGAACACAGTTGCTGTCGCGTTGATCGAGTCTATCGTGTCCGGTCCGTCCCGACTCAATAGACGCAATAGACGCGATCGACCCGTTAATTGAATCCCTCCGTCAGTACACGCTCCAGCTCGAGCCCGATCTGCGCCCTCCGCCCCTCATCGATCAGCTTGCTGCCATCCTTATTGGTCACATAGAAGACGTCTACGACCTGCTCCGCCTCTGTCGTAATCTTGGCGGAGCGTATATCAACCTCAAGCTGTGACAGGGTGCTGGTGATCAGGTACAGAAGCCCCAATCGGTCCCGTGTCCGGATATCGAGGACGGTGTAGGCATGGGAGACCAGGTTGTCAAACTCCACCTTGATCGGGAATACTGCGCCTTGTTGGATCGGCCGAACCAGGATCTCTTTTCTGCGGCTCTTGATCAGGTCGTGGACAGCAACTCTCCCCGCCAGAACCTCCTGGAGATCCGCAACAACCCGATCCCAGACGGCCGGATTTTCAATGGCCGCGCCGCCGCCATTATCGATTCTGAAGTTCCGGATGACCATGCCGCCTGTCAAGGTGAAAATCTGGGCGCTCAGGATGTTCATCCCGTTTGCGGTAAGCGTCCCGACGACCTGCGCGAACCGTCCATGGCGGCCATAGGCGCAGACGGTCAGCTCGGAGTAACCGGCCAAGGGAAATGCCGTCCACTGGCTGGCCGCCTCTTCACCTCGTTGTATGCGCTGAATGATACGCATGTGCGAGGCGATCTTGTGGAGCGAGGTCATCAGCAGGTACCGCGTCGGGGCCTCCTGCAGATGTTTTTTCACCGCCTCCACCCCGAACTCGGGCGACAGCTCCTGAGTCAGTTGAGATTTGACCCGCTCGGCGCGGGCCAGATCGTCCTCCCCCTCCGGAATCCCTCTAATGAGGACCGTGTGGGTTTTTATGTACAGTTCCCACAGCAATGTGCCTTTCCATTCGGTCCAGACGCCCGGCCCGACCGCCTTGATATCGGCGAAGGTCAGCAGATACAGCAGCTTCAGCCGGTCGAGTGTCTGCGCCTTTTTGGCAAAGTCGATCACGATCGCCTCATCGTCGAGGTCCAAGCGTTGGGCGATATGCGACATCTCCAGATGACGCGCCACCAAGAAGACGATGGTGGCGGCATCCGGCTCAGGAATACCTATCCTGTGAAGGATCGCCTCGACCAGGGAGGCGCTCTTGGGCGCGTGATCAGCCCCTTCCCCCTTGCCGATGTCGTGGAGCAGAAGCGCCAACCGGAGGATTTCCAGTCGCTTGGCATCCGATGCGAGCGATCGAAACTCTTCACCGTAAAATCGCGTGACCTCATCCAGGTGCTCGAGCGTTTCGATCGCCAGGAAGGTATGTTCGTCCACGGTATACCGATGATAGAAATCGAACTGGACCAGGCGGGCGAGCTTGGCGAACTCCGGGATGTAGGCCCCGAGCACCCCGAGCTCATGCATGCTCCGCAGCGTAGCGGCGACCCCTTTTGGCTCCCGCAGGATGGCCAGGAAAAAGCCAAGGGCCCGGCTGGAACGCCTCACCCCCTCATCAATAAGAGGGGTGTCGGCCCTGATGTAGTCCTGGATCTCCTGACTCAGTGTGTATCCCATCTGTTGTGCATACCAGAAGACCTTGAGCAACCGGACGGGGTCATCCCGAAACAGGCCTCGATTTTTCGGCAAGACGTATATGCAGCGCTCGATCTCTGTCAGGTCGTCGCCGATATCGCGAGCCTTCAGCCTCCGCATCACCCTTTCCACCTGCGACCTCCCTAGCGTACAGCGCGAGATGACCTGCGCCGACAACTGCGAGATATCCTTTGCAGCCAGATAATAGCGCTGCATGAACTGTTCGACTCCGTACGAACGGGCCGTGTCCAGAAATCCAAGATTGATCGCCACCTGTTCTTGCACAGAGAGCGAGAGCACGTCGTTCTTGCCCCGGTACAGGTAATGGAGTTCGTTTCGCAGGCGAAGCATGAAATCCAGGGCCGTATCCCACCGTTCGCTCTCCGTCTGTCCCAGCAGCCCCTTCTGGACCATCTCGGATGGCGTGCCGACTTGCCGGGCGATCCGGGCAATACAGAGGGCCGCGTGAAGGTCTCTGAGGCCGCCGGGACCTTCCTTGATATGCGGCTCCTGCACATAGATGGACGCGCCGTACCGATAGTGGCGCTCGTGCAATTCCTCAAGCTTTTGCTTGACCAGAGTATCGGCTTGCTTATACAAGACAGATCGCCCCAATTTGGAGCCGAACGCCTGATAGATTGCCGGATCGCCGGTCAGGTATCGAGCCTCCATCATCGAGCTGCAGGAGGTCAGATCCATCCGGGCCATTCGCAGGCAATCATCGATGGAACGGCAGCAATGCCCCACGACGAACCCGACGTCCCAGAGGGTGCTCAAGACCGGATGGAGGATCATATCCAGATAGGCATCGGCCCTGCGGGGATAGACAAACATCAGATCCACGTCGGAGGCCGGGTTCATCTCGCATCGGCCATAGCCGCCCAGCGCGACCAGCGCGCACCCGTCGCTGCGCCGTCTCAGGCCTGGATCGCACGCCGACTCCGCCAGTTGAAAGAGCGAAGTCACCACCGCGTCGGTCAGTGTGGCGATGGATCGAACCACCGCCTGCCCGGTTCCTCCGTTCCGATGAAGCTGAAAAATCCGGGCCCGCTCATCGGCGATGAACTCTCTGAGGATTGAAATCAGATCGTTCGCCCCGAGGCTCCCTCGCAGTACGGACTGCAAGGCACTGGCGAGCGCCGAGTACTCTGCGGACGCGGGATGTATGGTGGCGTGGACGCCTGCGGTACTCGTTCCGCGATTGCGTAGTATGGCGAAACGTCCTCTGGCGATGGCCCCTAATCGTTTCATCCTTCACCCGTGCTGACGTTCTGAGTTTCGAGTTTCGGGTTACCCCCTATGTGGAACCCAGCGCCTGAGGTCTGGACAATGGTCTTCAACCCGAAACTCGGGACTTGGAACTCGAGACCTGTGGTTAGTATAGGCGGGCCCGCCAGAGAGGGTCAAGGTCAATATGTCTGATCCGAGTTCGCACCAAAGACGAGCGGTGAACCGATTTATGGCCTTTGGTGTCGCGAAATTCGAGTTGACATGGATGACTCTGCGGTGTAGCGTCTCCCTTCGTGGATAGCGCACACCTAATGATTGCGACGTAACGAATAGGGCGCGTTAGACCTTCCCATGCCATATGCGAACGGCATACGAATGCCTGTTCCCAGGCGTGCAAAGGGGTGATCATGCTCGAATACTACCTTGCGGTAACTGCCCACCTCACAGGGGTCATCTTCTGGCTCGGTGGAGTAGGGACCAGGCTGGTCCTTCTCAACTCCATGAAATCCGGTGTGAACGACGGGTGGCGATCCCAGCTCTACCAGGCCCAGCGAAAGATTCATCTTATGCTGGAGACCCCCGCCTTTGTCGTGGCCCTGCTGGCCGGATGGTTCTTGGCCCATGCGGCCAAGGTCAAATTCTCCCATTCCTGGTTTAGGGCCAAGATTGTGCTGATTCTCGGTCTGATCGTGATTGGACTGCTTGTCTCGCGCCAGTTTAAGGCCTTGAACGCGAGTGGCCGCGCGGGACAGGCCGTACCACTTTTGGCGGCCCTCGTGGTGTTCACCTTACTGACGCTGTTCGCCGTACTGACGAAATTTTGAAGAAAGCGTGTTCACGTTCGAGATCCGCGGCCGGTGGATGTTCCTGGTTCTGCTGCTAACCCTGTTCCTCACCGGGGGGTGTGTGGAGGCGCTGGAGAACAGGTTCATCTTCTTTCCGGATAAGCGGATTGAAGCTACGCCGCGGGATAGGGGCTTGGCGTATGAGGAGATCTACTTTACGACGTCAGATGGAATACGTCTGCACGGCTGGTGGATTCCCGGGACCGGATCGTCCCTCACGATCCTCTGGTTCCACGGTAACGGCGGCAATATCAGCCACCGGCTGGACAATATCACGCTTCGCCATGACCTGCTGGGAACAAATATATTTATCTTTGACTACCGCGGATATGGCCGGAGCGAAGGCGAGGCATCGGAGGAGGGAACCTATCACGATGGCGATGCGGCGATCGGATATCTGCGGGGCCGACGGGATGTCGACCCGACGAAGATTGTCTTCCTTGGCGAATCGCTCGGGAGCGCCGTAGCGGTCGAGATGGCGACCCGACATGACTGTGTTGCCCTGATCCTGGAGTCGCCTTTTCTGTCCATCGCGGAGATGGCGAAGGCAAGCTTCCCGCTCCTGCCGATCGGGTCGCTGCTTCAGACCAAGTACGATACCCTCGCGAAAATCGGACGGATCAGGGCTCCGCTCCTGATCGTGCATGGTGAGAACGACGAGATCGTTCCGTTCCGGCATGGGCGACGCCTCTTCGAGGCTGCGAGCGAGCCGAAGGAGTTCTACGGTATCCCGCGAGCTCGCCATAACGACCTCTACCTGATCGGCGGTCCGGCCTACCTGGAGACCCTCAATCGTTTCTTCGCCAAGGCGATCGAAGCCGCAGCCTCGCCGTGAGTGCGTAACGGGAGGTTATGCGACCCGGTGTGTTTCCACGTCTTCGGCGGAAATCGTTCCGGCTCCCGCCATGTCCGCGCGATGCGCAGAAGAACCCGTGTCCGGTCTCGCTCGTGACGCCAGCGGAAAGCGTATTGTGAAAGTACTCCCGCGACCCTTGCCATCCGAGGCGGCCCAGATTCTGCCGTTATGGAGCTCGACGAGCTGCTTTGTAAGGATTAGACCGAGACCGGTTCCATGGTACTGCCTGGTAAGGTTGGGGTCCAGTTGGGTAAAGGGCTGAAAGAGCTTGATCATGTTCTCGGCCGTAATTCCGATCCCGGTATCGGTCACAGCGATTTCGACGGAATCGCTGTGACCAAGAGTTTCTAGTTTTGAGTTTCCAGTTTCAGGTTTTTCACTCGGAACTTGAAACTCGGAACTAAAAACTTGCCGGGCGGTGACCGCGACTTGGCCGCCTTCGGGGGTGAACTTGATGGCGTTGGAGAGCAGGTTGTAGAGGATCTGTTTGAATCGGACGGGGTCGGCGGTGAGGGGGGGCAGAGCGGCGTCCGCGTGCAGTGTCTGGATCAGGCGCTTTTGATCGGCTATCGGCCCAAGATCGGCGAGGACGGCCATGAGCGCTTTATCGATATCAAAAGGCTCCGGGTACAACTGGAGCTTCCCCGCCTCGATCTTAGCGAGGTCAAGGAGGTCGTTGGTGATGACGAGCAGGTGCTTGCCGCTTGCCTGGATGTGGGTGAGGTGCCGGGCTTGCTGCTCACTGAGCGGCCCATTGGTCGGGTTTCGCAGGAGCTCCGAGAAACCGAGGATCCCATTCAACGGCGTCCGCAGTTCATGGGAGATGTGGGTCAGAAACTCGGACTTGTGGCGGGAGGCCGCTTCGAGTTGCGCGTTGACCGCTCGCAATTCTCGAGTCCGCTCCTCGACCGTGGCTTCGAGCTCACTGGCGTGGTGTCGCTGCGCCTCCTCGCTCCGCCGTAATGCAATGATATCCTGTTTGATAGCGCGGATGATCACCGTCCCAAGCCACATCGTTAGCATAATCACAAGCGCAATAAAGCCGATCGTCCTGTCCTGCCTGTTCTGCAACGCGGCAATGCGTGCGTAAAGCGCTCCCTCCAGATCGACCATCGCTTGATCGAGCAGCGCAAACTGACCGTCGATCGCCTGGGTGAATATCGCGAAGTAATCGACCGGTGAATAGCTTAGGGTCTCGACTTCCACCACCTGGATTCTGGCGATTTGTGTCGCCTTCTGCGCAAGCATCAGGCTTCCCTGTGCGATGTGGCCAAGAGTAGTCTTCATCCGGGGATTCAGCGCCATCGCCTTATCTAGCTCGCGCGCCATATACTCGTGTTGTCTCTCGACATTGCTGATGAGACCGATCAACGCGGTGCGGTCCGCAAGCGTAATGCGCTTTTCTGCCAGCAGGCGCATGCCGCGCGCCCGCGCCTGACCAAGAAATTCGGTGAGGGTCGGCATATGAACCAGCAGCGCCATGGTGAGGTGGTAGTCATTTCCTGTCGGGTCATACGATAAGCCGAAGTAATCCAGCATAAGATCCAGCAGCTTCAGATTGTCGCTGATGAGTGCCGTGTGCAGGGTAAAACTCTCCTGACCGGACATCGAGCGCGAGGATACGCCGTTCGCAAGCGTCCTCCACGCGTCGACCGCCAGGCGCCAGTCATCGGCAAGCGCGGCGTCACTGATATGGGACTTCATGATCGCATCAAACGCTGCGACCGCCTTGTCCGTTTCGACCTGTTTAGCGGCCCGTTGCGCCTCCATTGTCGCATTCCCGCTCAGCGCGCCGGCAGCGAGCCCGCGGTGCTGTTGCTGCAATTGCACCATCCCCAGTAGTACTTTCAACGGCGCGATCCCGGCCTGCTTCAGGCCGGCCGATTGCAGCGCTTTACTGCTTTGGACCATATACATGGTCAGTGGCGCCGCCACCAGGGCAAGGCACACCAGGGCGAACCCGAGCAGCAATCTGGTTCTGATTGTCATGCGGTTATTGCACCACTTCGGCCGGATTCGATGGCGCGAGTTCTATGTTATTAAGGTTATCGACCAGCGGGATTTCTACGAGACGCCTATTCCTGCGGGAACAACGTCCGTTAGTGCGGTTTATGACACGATGTATGGGAAGTAGAGATGCGCCCGCGCTATGTGATTGTCACCCGCAAATAGAGGTCGCCGTGTGTCCCATCCTTACCTTCAAGTCCTTTCCCTCTCAGTCTCAGCCTGGTTCCGGATCGAATGCCGGGAGGGATTGTCACCATCAACTCCTCAATCTGATCGCCCCGCATGAAGGTCACCTGTTTCCGCGCGCCGGAGTCGGCCTCCTGTGCAGAGATGGTCAGATGATAGCGAAGAGTCAGACCACGATCTGCGGGCTCCACATCCCCGGATAACCACCCTCTTACCAGGTTGAAGCCGGCCGTGAGTCCCTGGCCGATGGCGGAGAGCAGGCCGCCCGATCCTGTTTGCCGTTTGCTGATCGATGTGCGCTGAGCGCTGCCTCTCTCAACCGCCATACGGGCCGCGCGCCGCCACAGCACGCCGATCGGAGCGCCCATGAAGACGCCGCCGAAGACGAATCCGCGGCCGCCGAAGAAGACCTGTCGAACGAATGCGTCGTCGAATCGGATACCGGCCCTGGCGAATTCACGACTCATCTCAGCAAAGACCGACGAGAGGTCAGGATTGGAGAGGAGGTCGCGGAAGATCTCCTCCTGAGAGTAGCGAAATCCACCTCGGGTCTCGTGCGCGCCAGTCTGCGCCTGACGAAAGATATCGTACTGCCGTCGCTTGGCGTGATCCGCCAGAACGGCATACGCCTCGCTGATCTCCTTGAACCGCTCCTCCGCCCTCGGGTCTCCAGGATTCTTGTCGGGGTGATGCTGCAGCGCAAGCCGCCGGTAGGCCTTTTTGAGTTCCTCCTCCGAGGTGCCCGGCGATACGCCAAGGATCGCGTAATAATCTTTTCCGTTGTCACGCGCTCGAGTCATAGCTCTTTCTTTGGCAGTCTGGCGTCTCCGCATCAACAGTACTGCGCAAGGTACTCCTTAATGGCGTCGTGCGCGCTTCGGAACGCCAGGTCGTCCCACGGAATAGAGGACGGCGAAAAAATTTTCACATCGAGCGCCTCATCCTTTGCCTGAAGCTCGCCCCCCACCACATGCGCGGCATACGCGATGATCACTGCCACGGAGTCCTCGTACGAATAGACGTTCAACAGTCGATCGATCTCGACATGAAGGTTGACCTCTTCCAGGGTTTCACGAATGGCTGCTGCCTCAGCTCGCTCGCCTCGATCAACGAACCCGCCGGGGAAGACCCATTTGCCGTATGCCGGGGAGATCGCTCGCTGGACCAACACGATTCCACCGTCGAGCGTGAATATGGTACCGGCGGCCACCTTCGGGTTCGGATAGTAAACGAACGAGCAGCCTGGACAGGCCTGCAGCTTCGGTCCATCCGGTTTTATCCGCCTGGGCGCAAGCGCTGTTCCACACCGCGGGCAGAATCGGAACGGCGCCTCCGAATCGCGCAGATGGCCGTGAGGGTGCACGCCATCGCGAGCGACCTCTGTTTCCAATGGCACTGCGGAGATCGGGTTGTCGTTATGGGACTCGGTCATCCGTTCCAGAATCACCTCACCGATCTTCGGATGGACGCCCAGCGGCTTGGTAATCCGACAGGCGACCCCAGGGTGTCGGCTGGCCGCCTGTGTGACGAGGGCGGGAATACCGGTGGTGACGTGATGCCCAGGGCTCAGGAAGTAGGGGTGCACGATGACCTCCTCCGCCCCATCGGCGATGCAGGCATCAAACCCCTGCTGAATGGTCGGCTCCCCAAGCTCCATGTGGGCGTAGTGGACGATGCTTATACCGAGACGTTCACGCATCAGTGCCGCAACTTCACGGAGAAGCTCGTATGATCCAGCGCGGCGGCTGCCGTGATCGACGATGAGGAGGGCTTGCTTCATGATATCGGATTATACTACGCAGGGCGGTAGGTGACAATCCTGGCTACTGAGCAGGCCTGCCCTCGCGCCACAGTTTGACAGATCTCGGGTGATTTTCTTAGAATAGTTCCATCATGAAGATCTTTCGTCTGGAGGTTCCGCAGTGGGAACAATTTGACGGCTTGATCCATGGCTTTCTTGGTCGCTTCGACGGCCGGAGCCGGCCAGCCAACGGCCCCTTTCGCCTTTCATGCGATAATGCAGACGATCCTCAAGCCGTCAAGCGCAACTGGTGTGAGCTTAAGCAAGCGCTTGGCTTGCCGCGAATCACGATAATCACAGCGAAACAGCTCCACGGGGACACTATCCTGAAGATCTCACACGCCAACGACAAACAGGCCGGTGTTGGGGATGGGCTTATGACCAATGTGCCCGATCTCTGCGTGGGGGTGGTGGCGGCCGACTGCGTCCCCCTCCTGTTTGTGGAACCTGCTCGCAAGATTGCCGCTGCGGTTCACGCCGGCTGGCGGGGGACCGCGGCCGGTATCGCGCCTCGAGCTGTGACGCTGATGCGCGAGACCTATGGGGTCGATCCCGCCGCGCTGCATGTGGCGATGGGACCGTCGATCGGCCCGTGCTGCTACGAGGTGGGACCGGAGGTCGAGGCGCAGATCGGTGCGAACTGGAGCAAGGAGCTCACACATGCCTGGAAGCCGGACGGGGCGAAGGGGCGTCTTGATCTCAGGGCGCTCAACGAGGCCCAGCTTCTTGGCGCAGGTGTTCCCCGACCGCAGATCCAGAAGATCGGTCCCTGTACGGCCTGCAACGTTGACACGTACTTCTCCTACCGAACAGAGGGGAGGAACGGCCACCAGTTGAGCTTCATCGGCTGGCGGTCGTAACCACACCATGCGATTCCACACCGAGTATCTGACCGTCAATACCAAGCGGCAGCGCGACTACATCAATATTACCGGAGAGGTCGAAGCGGCGCTGAAGAAGAGCGAGATTCGGGAAGGGATGATTCTGGTCTCCGCAATGCACATCACCGCCTCGATCTATGTCAACGACGCCGAAGACGGGCTGATCCAGGATATCGACGAGTGGCTTGAGCGATTGGCCCCCTACCGCGAGGATTACAGGCACCACCGAACAGGTGAGACGAACGGCGACGCCCACCTGAAGAACCTCCTCATGCACCATCAGGTCATCGTCCCCGTGACCGATGGTCGCCTCGATCTTGGCCCCTGGCAGCAGATCTACTATGCGGAGTTCGACGGGCAGCGCAAGAAGCGGGCGATCATCAAGGTGATGGGCGAGTGAGAACGGCCATCTTTTCAATTCATGCTCGTTCGAGGCGGTATAAGGGTCACGGACGAAGGCACTGATGGATGTCACTTCGATAAAGCGAACCCTCGAATCATGAAGTTGTCGAAAGCGGTGACAGAATCAGCCTTCGTCCACAGGCCGACCTCACCCAACTCCAAACGCGGATCTGTACGCACCAAAGAACGCATATCTTCATAGTCGATGAGGAGCTGGTCATCAAGCCATCCCTGAATCTGATCGCCGACGGCCACTACTCTTATGGTGTGCCACGTCCGAAGGGCGAGCGGCTGAACGTTCGCCGTGGCGCGCATGTGCAGTTCGCCGTTGTAGTAGTACAGCCGAAAATTGTTCTCAAGGGCGTTTGCGCGGATCACGTAATACTCCCCCGCTGTGAGGCGAAAGACGATGCCGCCTGACGCGTCTTCCCTGCCGGAAAGTGGCTTGAACTTCACCGAAATATCGATAGCTACTCTATGAAAAGCGCCGGCTGGTGTGACGATCACGTTGAAAACATGCTCGTCAGCACGTTGGATCAGCGCCCGCTTGCCACTAGGGGCATCGGGCATCTCTTCAACCGTCCATTGGCCCCCGAGGACCTTCCATCCCCCCAGATCCTCCTTCTCGAAATCAAAGCTGGTGACGGGTGCGCCCTCGGGCACCGTAAGCTCGGCGGCCTCTGCCATTAGTCCGCCGCTCTGGCGCACCTGTATCAAGTCGGTCAACAACAACAGTCCGAACCATCCGAGCCCACTCAGGATGAGCCCGCATACCTGACGGCGTAATGGTGTAATCCGTTTCATGATTCGCCTCCTTACAACTTCATCGGGGTTGAGCCCGTGGACCGCGGCGCAGCGTCCCGCGGCCCAACACACTGGTGAAATACCCGTTACCTCGTTACTTAACACATACTCATTCGTTGCACTCCGGGGCAAGGAGAAAATTCGAAAGGAGAGTCCTTGCCAGGCGCGGGTCAGGTGCCGAGCAAGAGAAGCGATAATATGGTGTGGCGGCTATTCAGATCCGTTCTGAGGGGTTAAGGTCTCGGAAATATTGCTCGACGCGAGCCAGATCCTCTTCAGTATCTACCCCGATGGTATCGTACAGAGTCTCAGCCACATGAATCGGAATGCCGTGCTCCAGGAAACGGAGCTGCTCGAGCTTCTCGGCCTGTTCCAGTCGCGACGGTGGGAGTTGATGAAAGCGATCGAGCGCCGATCGCATATACGCGTAGAGGCCGAGGTGCTTAAAGTATGCGGCGTCCGTGGCCTGATCCCGATTATAGGGAATGGCGCAGCGGGAGAAATAGAGCGCCCTGCCGTCCATGTCCGTCACTACCTTGACGCAGTTGGGATTTTGCGCCTCGTCCGCCGTGATAGGGGTTTTTAGTGTACTGACTTGGACGGAGGCATCCTGCAGGAACGGCTGCAACAGGGCCTCAAGGTGCGCCGGCCTGATCATCGGTTCGTCGCCCTGGATATTGACATAGATATCGGCCGGTAACGACTGCGCGACCTCACAGATCCTGTCGGTCCCCGATGTATGCGCCGTTGAGGTCATGCAGACCTTGATCTGATTCCGGACGCAGTAGTCATGCACCTCCTGCGAATCGGTCGCCACCACCAGGTCGTCCAACAATTCACATCGGCTGGCGCGCGCAAAGACATGGTGCAACATCGGCCGGCCGCAGATCGGCCGAAGGACTTTACGGGGAAGTCTTGTCGAATCAAGCCTTGCCGGAATGACCCCGACAATCGTTCGCTTGGCGTGTTGCGGCATCGGATTGCGGATGCTGTCCTCTACGACTTCTTCTCGGACACCAGGATGACCTCGTGCATCTCGAGCTGGCTCCGACCCGCAAACATCTCCTTGGGTGCCGGGTTGGCATGGGCCAGCCTGAACGATTCGCTCTGCGTCCAGGCCTCGAACGCCTCCCGACTCTCCCAATAGGTCAGGACGACGTAGTGATCGCCCACGATGGGCCGTAGGACCTCATTTCGGATAAATCCCGGTGTCTTATCCACCGCACCAAGGCGGCGCTCGAACCGCTTTTCAAACTCCTGCTCGTATCCCTTCGTAATCGGCACCCTGTTGGCTGCGACAATCATGGTATCCTCCTAATGTGCAACTGCTTGTCTTTGTTGTCGGATCGAATGATTACTCCAGAGCCTAAAATACCCTGCATCCCCCCTTTCACAAAGGGGGAGGTTGCTTGAGATGCTGTGCAAGAGTGCAATCTATTGAGTGCTCCCCTTGTTATCAGCATCATAACTGTCCAGGTGAGGGTCGTCAACGGCTGGTCATTGCGAGCGACCGAAGGGAGCGCGGCAATTTCACCGTCGTTATCCTGAAGGACTGTGAGATTGCTTCGGCTTCGCTTCGCAATGACACGGAAGACGTTCAACACAATGACGGAGATATGCAAGAGCTTAACCGGCGTGCGCGTCCATGAAGCGGTCGAGTTCATCGATGAGGCGCTGTTGCTTGTCGATGCTCAAGAAGCTTGCCTCAAAGCTGTTCCTGGCGAGCGTATAGATGTCATGCCGGGTCAGCCCAAGCGCTTGTTGCGAAGCCAGGAGGTTCTCGGTAATATAGCCTCCGAAGTAGGCGGGATCGTCGGAATTGACGGTTACGCATAGTCCCAGATCCAGCAGCGTCTTGAGATTATGATCCTCTAACGACTTGAAGACGCAGAGCTTGACGTTTGAGAGGGGACATACTGTGAGTGGAATCCTTTCCCGGACCAGTCGTTGAACCAGCGCCGGATCCTCAAGACAACGGACGCCATGGTCAATGCGCAATGCCTTCAACAAGTCGAGCGCCTTCCAAATATAGTCCGGGGGACCTTCTTCCCCTGCATGGGCGACGGTCAGATACCCTGCCGCTCTGGCCCGCGCAAATACCTCAACGAATTTCTCCGGAGGATGACCCAGCTCTGACGAGTCTAATCCGACGGCTGCGATCCAGTCCTTGAATGGAAGCGATGCCTCAAGTGTCCGCATTGCCGCATCCGCGCTCAGGTGGCGGAGGAAGCACATGATGAGCTTTGAGGAGATGCCGAATCGCGGGATAGCCTCTTCGAGGGCGCGATGGATGCCTCTGATCACCGTGTTAAATGGAACGCCGCGTTCAGTGTGGGCCTGCGGATCAAAGAAGATTTCCGCGTGTCGAATATTCTGTTGTGCGGCGCGTTCAAGATAGGCCCAGGTTAACTCAAAGAAATCTTGCTCGGAAAGCAGCGCACGGGTCCCTTCGTAATAGATATCCAGAAACGACTGGAGGTTGTGGAATTGATAGGCCGCGCGCAGCGCCTCTACCGTGCGGAATCGAAGGGGAACCCGGTTGCGCCTGGCCAGCTCATACAGCAGCTCAGGTTCCAATGTGCCCTCAATATGCACATGCAACTCTGCCTTCGGAAGATCGCGAATAAATGGTTCCAGGCCGTGAGCGGTCATGATGTTAGCGTTCCTCGCTTGTTAAGCATTCGCCTTGGAGCGGGGTTTACCGAAAGGATACACCACCTATTGTCTGTGTCCATACCTTTCGAATCTTACACCTCCTTCAACGAATGCTTGCCCGCTTCTGCGGCTAGGCTTATAATTCGCGGCAAGCGTAGCCCCCCGCGTAAAGAAATTTCGGCGTCTTCACTGCAAATAAGGAGAATCGGATGTCGACCGTCATTCCAGCCTCTCAGCTTACCCTGATGGTGACGGACGCGCACGAACGGACCGTCGAGTTGATTCACGATCTGGCGGATACGCAACTGATGGTCCCGCACACGGATGTGGTCAATCCGTTCCTCTGGGAACTGGGACACACGGCTTTCTTTTATGATGTCTTCCTCCTGCGAATCCTCGGCTCCGCCAACTTCTTGCTGGAGGGGGCGGACACTCTCTATGATTCGTTCAAGGTCGATCATTGCGACCGGTGGGGCCTGCCGCTACCGGGTCGAGAAGCGACCGTGGCTTATAAAGCCCGAGTGCTGAAGGCGGTGCTCAGCCGTCTCGATGGGCACCAGCCCGACGCTGAAGAGACCTACCTGCATCTGCTGTCGGTCCTGCACGAAGACATGCACGGGGAAGCCTTCACCTATATGCGGCAGACCCTGGAATACCCCGTCCCGAAGCTCAGTATTGCCGAGGATGGGTCGAGTGCGCGCAAGATCGGTGGCGGTCCATTGCCTGGGGACGTCGACGTCCCTGGAGGGGGTTTTCAGTTGGGCGCGACACCCGATCTGCCCTTCGTCTTCGACAACGAGAAATGGACCCATCCGGTAGAGATCGCACCATTCAGAATTGCCAAAGCGCCTGTAACCAACAACGAATTTATTGAGTTCGTGAACGACCGGGGCTACCTTCGGCGCGAGATGTGGAGCCCCCAGGGGTGGGTATGGCGCACTAAAACTGGAGCACAACGCCCGCTCTATTGGCAGCGCGGGCAGAACGGGTGGCTGCGCCGGCATTTCGACCGGCTTGTTCCACTCGAAGCGTACGCTCCCGTCATCCATGTGAACTGGTACGAGGCGGAGGCCTATTGTCAGTGGGCGGGCCGACGGCTTCCCACCGAAGCGGAGTGGGAAATGACCGCCGGCGCCGAGCCCACATCGGACGGGGCGAGCATCACCGGCCGTAAGCGACGCTACCCCTGGGGCGATGAGCCTCCTACGCCAGAGCATGCCAACCTGGATTCACGTATGCTGGGTTGTGTGGACGTGGGGGCGTTTGCGGCCGGCGACAGCGCCTTCGGTTGCCGCCAGATGATCGGCAATATCTGGGAGTGGACCGCTTCCCCCTTCTATCCATTCCCTGGATTTGCGGTTGATTCGCCGTACAGGGAATATTCAGCTCCTTGGTTCGGCTATCGCAAGGTCCTGAAAGGGGGAGCGTGGGCCACACGGTCCCGTCTGGCCCGCACCACCTTTCGGAACTTTTTTCTGCCGGACCGGTGCGACGTGTTTGCAGGATTTCGCACCTGCGCTCTATGACCAATCGCCGCAACGCAGGAGGGAACCGATTGTGGACTTCGCACTGACTTCGGACCATGAGGCCGTCCGCGACGCCACGCGCGAGTTCTGCCGCCGCGAGATCCTGCCGCATCTGCGCGACTGGGAGCGGGCCGAGCAGTTCCCGGGTGATATCATTCCCAAGATCGCGGCCCAGGGTCTGCTGGGACTCTGTATCCCCCGCCGCTATGGCGGGTTGGGCCTGGATTACCTGAGCCTCGGCATTGTCAGTGAAGAGCTGGAACGCGCCGATACCGCGTTTCGCGTGCTGATCGCGGTGCACCTGGCGCTCAATTCGCTGGCGCTGTTTCAGTGGGGCGATGAGGAACAAAAGCAGCGCTATCTCATCCCGCAGGCGCGGGGCGAGAAGCTGGCGGCCTTTGCCTTGACCGAGCCGGACGCCGGGAGCGATGTGGCGGGAATCCGGGCACACGCCCGGCGGGACGGCCGGTCCTACATCCTGAACGGCGAGAAAACCTGGATCAGTCTGGCCGATGTCGCCGATCACTTCCTGGTCTTCGCCTACACCGACCGGTCGGCCGGGACGCGCGGCATCTCTGCATTCGTCGTCGAGCGGGGCTTTGTGGGGGTGAGCAGCTCCAGCATCCACCACAAGTTGGGCGGGCGGATCGGCAATACCGGCAGCATCGTATTAGAGGAGGCGCGCGTGCCTGTTGAGAATCGGATCGGCGACGAAGGCCAAGGGCTAAGAATCGCCCTGAGTGCGCTGGACAACGGCCGGTACACTGTCGCGGCCGGTGCCGTCGGCCTCATTGAGGCGTCGCTGGAGGCGAGCCTTGCGTATGCGAACCAGCGATCCAGTTTCGGGCAGCCGATCGGCAATCACCAACTGATCCAGCAAAAGATCGCCCGCATGGTCGCCGGACGGGACATCGGACGGTTGCTCTACTATCAGGTGGGCTGGATGAAGAACCAGGGGATGCGATGTACGCGAGAGGTCAGCCTGGCCAAATGGATCAACTGCCGAAACGCCTTCCAGGCGGCCGACGACGCGATTCAGGTTCATGGCGCGTACGGCTATAGCGACGACTTTCCCGTCGAACGCTACTTTCGCAACGCCCGCGGGTCGCTGATTTATGAAGGCACCGAAGAGATTCACCAGTTGATCCAGGCCGAGTATGCGCTCGGTTACCGAACCGACAAGCCGCTGTCCAGACCCTTACCCCCGCACCCCTTTGTGGAGGACGTCTAGTGTCCGGCGCCCTGGACGGCATCCGCGTCCTCGACCTATCGCGGCATCTGGCCGGTCCGTACTGCGGTATGATGCTCGGCGATCTGGGCGCCGAGGTGATCAAGATCGAACGCCCGGGAACCGGCGATGAATCACGCCACTGGGGGCCGCCGTTTTTCGACGGCGAATCGGCCTACTACCTTTGCTGCAACCGGAACAAGCAGAGCCTTACGCTCAACTTCAAGCACGAACGCGGCCGCGCCATTGTCCGGGAGCTTGCCGGGCGCAGCGACGTACTGATCGAGAACTTTCGTGTCGGCGTCCTGGACAAGCTGGGCCTCGGGTATGCGGATCTTCAGGCTGTCAACCCCCGCCTGGTCTACTGCTCCATCAGCGGCTTCGGGCATACCGGCCCTGACCGCGACTTGGGAAGCTACGACTTTCTGATCCAGGGTCGCAGCGGCCTGATGTCGATTACCGGCGAAGCCGCCGGCCCGCCCCTCAAGGTTGGGGTGGCCATTTCCGACGTCACCGCCGGCCTGTTCGCCTGCAACGCGATCCTGGCCGCCCTGATCGCTCGCGGGCAAACGAACGCCGGTCAGCATCTCGATATCGCACTCTACGATTCACAGGTCGCCTGCATGGCGAATATCGCCAGCAACTACCTCTGTTCGGGCGAGATACCGGCGCGGTGGGGTAACGCGCACAAGAGTATCGTTCCGTACGAGGCGTTCCAGGCGGCCGATGCCTACCTGGTGCTGGCAATCGGCAACGACGAGCAGTGGCGGCAGTTTTGCGCCGCGGCAGGCGTCGCCGAGTGGGCCAAGGATCCGCGCTTTGCGACCAATCCGGCGCGCGTCGCCAATCGGGAGACGCTCATCCCGCTGCTTCATGATCTGATCCACCGCAAGACGGTCGCCGAGTGGCTGAATCTGTGCGCCGGGGCCGATGTCCCGGCCGGGCCGGTCAACACCATCGACAAGGTGTTCGCCGACCCGCAGGCTCTCGCGCGTGGGATGCTCGTCCGGATGCCGCACCCGGCGCTCGGAACCGTCCCACTGGCCGGGACGCCGCTGAACCTCTCCGCAACACCGGCGCAGATGCGCCTGCCGCCCCCGCTGCTGGGCGAACACACCGACGCGATCCTCGCATCGCTCCTGGGCCTGGACGCCGACACCATCGCCGAGTTGCGCCGCAACGGGGTCGTGTGAAAGTAGAAGGACACAACGCAATAGGCAGGACAACCCTCTATGAACATCTCGACGTATGGCGACCGCATCACGCCGACATGTGTCGAGAAAGGAGAATCAATGAGACAGAAATGGATTGCCGTTGCGGGACTCAGCCTTCTGGCGACGCAGGCGAGCGCCGAGGAAGCGCCGATCCTCAAGACCGATAAGGACAAAATAAGTTACAGCATCGGTGTCGACGTCGGCAAAAACCTCAAGCGGCTTGGCGTCGAGGTCGATGCGGATCTCTTTGGTAAAGGCTTGCGAGATGTCCTTTCCAGTGAAAAGCTCCTCATGACCGAGGAGGAGATCCGGGCGGCTATGACCGCGTATCAGACCGAAGTACGACAGAAGCAGGCGCAGACTGCGCGACTGGCGGCGGAGACCAACAAGAAGACAGGAGAGACCTTTATAACGGATAACAAAACGAAGGAGGGCGTAGTCACCCTGCCGAGCGGGCTCCAGTACAAGATCGTCAAAAAGGGCGACGGCAAGATACCGACGGATACCGATACGGTAGAGTGTCACTACCGGGGCACGCTGATCGATGGGACCGAATTTGACAGCTCCCACCGCCGCGGACAACCGGCAACCTTCAAGGTCACCGGGGTCATTCCCGGTTGGAGGGAAGCGCTCAAGCTGATGCCGGTGGGCTCTACATGGCAGATCTTCATCCCCTCTCAGCTTGCGTACGGAGAGCGGGGAGCAGGTCGAGACATCGGGCCAAACGCGACCCTCATCTTTGAACTGGAGTTGCTGGCCATCAAGTGACTGGGGGGCGGTTCTCACCGCCCCAGAAGACCGTAGGGTCCCAACTCCTTCCCGCTATCATCGGCTCGTAGCGGTTGCCGGTCAATCTCCAGCCATTCAGCCTGTTCGCTTGATCGGCTGCTTCATGTCCCCGCAAGAGGTATCCAACAGCTCCACAGGGTGCATGACCCGGATGGAAAGCCCTCGTTCTCTCAGACCCTTTTCAATCTGGAGGGAGCAGCCGAGGTTCCCGCTGACGACAATATCAGCTCCTGTCTCTTTGATCCGCTCGATCTTCCGGTCGAGCAACTGCTGAGCCAGATCAGGGTGGCGCAGATTGTAGGTCCCGGCACTGCCGCAGCAGAAGTCCGATTCTTTCAGCTCAACAAGCTGGAGTCCCGGAATCGCCTTCAAAAGCATTCTGGGCTCCCGCCGAATCTTCTGGCCGTGGGCCAGGTGGCAGGCATCGTGATAGGTGACGGTCAGGCCCAGCGGCTGAAGTGCGCCGCGCAATGGGGTCTCGGCCAGAAGCTCTGAAATATCTCGTACCTTCCTGCTGAAGGTTTTGGCCCTCTCGGCGTAGACAGGGTCGGCGTGGAGCAGTTCCCCATATTCCTTCATGGCTGAACCGCACCCGGCCGCGTTTACTACGATGAGATCGACGTTGGCTTGTTCGAAGCAGTCGATGGTCTGCCTGGCCAACTGTTTCCCTTGTTCCCGCTCCCCCTCATGGACCAGAAGCGAGCCGCAGCAACCTTGATCTTGCGGCGCGATCACCTCGTAGCCGTTCTCGCTCAAGACCCGGACTGTGGCGGCATTCACATGGGCGAAGAAATACCGTTGGACGCAGCCGAGCAACAACCCCACCCGTCCCCGCCGCTCGCCTTTCGGCGGCGTGACCTCGGGTAGCGCACATGTGCGAGGGGCCGGGACGCGCGGAAGCAGCGATTCCATCCGACCGAGGCGGCCCAGGCGGCTCAAGAGTCCTGAGCCCCGTAGAAGCCGCTGCAGGCCCGATCGTTGGTAGAGACGAAGCAGACTGACAAGGATCCGTAAGCGGCCGAGATCGGTGAAGGTGCGGAGCAGGACATCGCGAAAGCGCTGCTCGGCGGGCGGATACCGATGTTGCCGTCCGATCTGACCCCTGGCCGTCTCCATCAGGGGGCCGAATTTCACGCCGGACGGGCAGGCCGTTTCGCAGGCCCGGCAGAGGAGACAGAGATCCATATGTCTGGCAAAGCTGTCGGAGATGGCGATGTTGCCTTCTGAGGCAGCTCGGATGAGGGTAAGCCGCCCGCGCGGACTATCCATCTCATTGCCGAGGACCAGGTAGGTGGGGCAGGTTGGCAGGCAGAACCCGCAGTGGATACAGTCGAGGTACAGTTCCGGGTCGGGCGGATCGAGTTGGTCGAACACGTTAGCGTCTCTATTGTCGCTTAGTCGGATCACCATCTGTTCACGGGATTGTTCCTCTTCCCAAGGATAGCGGTCGGCCATCAACGCTCAGCAGTTGGGACCCAGAATAGACTGAAGACCGATTGACGTCACGTTGACTTCTCCGGCGGGGTCAACTGCTGGTGCCGCCATCCGGCCACAACCTGGCGGTAAGCGCGGTCAGCGCAATCGCGGCAGCCAAGAGCGCTATCGCCATCAGTCCGTTGTTCAGCAAGCCCGGGTCGACCAGCAGTAGGATACCCAGACCAAGCATCATTAGACCCGACAGAAGCTTCAGGACTCGGCCCTCTCGCACGGTGAGCTTGCGTGCGCCGAGAGTGAAGACGAACACCGCGGTGATGGCGGTGAGCGGCAGCACATAGACGACGTTGTACAGGACGAGATACAGATAGTATGTCGCCGTCGGCAGTGGCGTCAGCGTCAGCGTCAGCAGACGCGTAAAGATCATCGGAAAACCGGCGGTACACAACAGTTCATAGGTATTTGCGGCAAGCGCCAGTATCACCGTTCCGGCGAGCATCGCGGTAAGATTACGCGCGCTGACGAGCCCGCGCATGCGTGCGAACAGGTCCGGCTGGGCGCGTTCGGGAATCGACAGGGTCACACCGCGCTTAAACCAAAAGAAGTCTTTTATGTTGATCGCCGCCATAGCCGTTGCGAGCACTCCAGCAATCAGCGTGACCAGCCGAAGCTCGCCGACCACAAGAAATGCGTTGAGCCAGGCGGCCATGAAGACGAAATAGACCAGCCCGGAGCACAACACGAACACGCCGCCGACCAGTGCCATACGCAGGCGGCTGGCCGCATGCACCATCAGTGAGAGTAGGAACAGCAGCACGAAAAACGCACAGGGATTGAAGGCGTCAAGGAATGCAAGCGTCACCGTGGCGAGCGGCAGTGACCACCCGCGCAGGTCAATGGCGCCAAGCAGCGGCAGCGCGACGCCCGTGCCGGGCGGCGCGACCGCCATTCCATCACCGGTAAGTCGAGCACGACAGGCAAGCAGCCGCTCGCGCAGCATCGCCCCGGTCGTCTCAGTCGAGCGATAGCCGACGTACATCTCTCCACAGAAGAGAAACCCCGGCACCGACCGGGCGTCTTCTCCAAGCATGCCCGCCAGCTTCATATAGAGGCGCGCGTTCTCTACGCTGGCGCTGACCTCCGTGCTGTGTACTCGCAACCATGGGAACTCCTGCGGGAGGTTCTCAACAAACGGATGCGCTTCGAGGCAATGCGGGCACTGGCGCGACCAGAAGAAATAGAACTCGATCTGCCGTTCGCCGGAATCGGCCTGCTGGTACCAGATCGCATCGTCCGATACCCCACTGGCGGTATCCGTTAGCAGGACAAGGCAGAGCGAAAGCGCCGCAATAAAACCCCCACGCAGGCCGATTGCGAGCGGGACACCGTTCCGGGCCGCCGTTGCCACTGGGCACCTCCAACGCGAACAAGAGCACGAGAGTCTGGCCCAGAATAATCCTGCCTTCGGATCGGGTCAAGGATTCATCGGACCGCATCTTTTGCTCTGGCGCTTTTGGGCTGCCGACCGTATACTGAACCGATAGGCGGAAGACCGAAGATAGAAGACTGAAGGGTCCCTATCTAACAACCTTCAGTCTCAACCCCTAACCGCGAAGATGAAGCCATGAACCAGGCTATCGCTCTATCCTCGGCCGGCTTAAGCGGCCTGACCGTAGTCTCTTTTGAGAGTCGGCTCGCCGCCCCGATGGCCGACCTGATCAGCCGTCAGGGGGGCACGCCGGTCTCCGCGCCTGCGCTTCGCGAGATCCCATGTACCGGGCATGCCGAGGCGATCGAGTTTACGAAGGCGTTGCTGGACGGCCGGATCGATATGGTCGTATGGTTGACCGGCGTCGGCGCCCGCGCCTTACTCGCCGCCGTAGAGGATGTCGTATCGCGCACCGAGTTTCTTGCGGCCCTGAGCCGTATTCCATCCATTGCGCTTGGTCCAAAGCCCCAGGCGGTCCTGCGGGAGCTGGGTATCCCGATCACGCTGGCCGTCCCGGAACCCAACACCTGGCGAGAGGTTCTGACGGTCATTGACAGCGCGGCCATCCCGCTGCTCGGTCGGCGGGTGGCGGTCCAGGAATACGGGCGCAGCAACCCGGAGTTGATTGCGGGGCTGGAAGCGCGCGGCGCTGATGTCGTGCGGGTCCCCGTTTACCAGTGGGCCTTGCCGGAGGATTGTGGCCCCTTGCGGCAGGCGATCAAGGCCATCGTCGATCGGCAGGTTGATCTGGTTCTCTTTACCACCGCCGTGCAGGCAGATCATTTACTGCAGGTCGCGGCGGCGGCGGGTCTGGAGGAGCCGCTGCGAGCAGGACTCCACGACTCAGTCGTCGCGTCGATCGGTCCTACGTGCAGCAAGGCGCTGCGCGAGCACGGCCTTACGGTCGACCTGGAGCCGGAGCATTCCAAGATGGGCCATCTGGTTCAGACGGCAGCGCGCCACGCTCAGGTGCTGCGCCGGATCAAGCGAGCGAGGACGGTGGAGGCGGTAGCCAGCAGGCGGCAGGAGGCGGGGAGCACGGATGTGCTGCGGGAGAGCGCATTTATGAAGGCGTGCCGCCTCGAACCGGCCCCCTATACGCCGATCTGGATCATGCGGCAGGCCGGGCGGTACCTGCAGGAGTACCGGGAGATTCGAGGTAAGCTGTCGTTTCTGGAGCTGTGCCACCGGCCCGACCTGGCGGCGGAAGTAACCGTCACAGCCGCCGAACGACTCGGCGTAGACGCCGCGATCATCTTCGGCGACATCCTCCTGGTGGTGGAACCGATGGGGGTCGGGTTAGAGTTTACCAAGGGAGACGGTCCGGTGATCCATCATCCGGTCAGGTGCGGGGCCGACCTGAAACGGCTGCGACCGGTCGATATACAAGGATCGCTCTCGTTCCTCTTCGAGGCGGTGCGCCTGGCGCGCGCGGCGCTGCCGCCGAACATTCCTCTCATCGGGTTCGCCGGGGCGCCGTTTACTCTGGCCTCGTACCTGATCGAGGGTCGCGGGTCGCGCCAGTATCAGCAGATCAAGACGCTCATGTACCGCGATCCCGCCGCGTGGCACGCTCTCATGGAACGGCTGTCGGATATTGTATCCGATTACCTGAACGGTCAGATCGCCGCGGGGGTCCAGGTGGTGCAGTTGTTTGATAGCTGGGTCGGCTGCCTCAGCCCCGACGACTATCGGGAGTTCGTCCTGCCCCACACAAAACGCGCGATCGCAAAGCTTGCGCCCGGTGTGCCGGTCATCCACTTTGGAACCGATACGACGTCGCTCCTGCCGCTGATACGGGAGGCCGGCGGGAATGTGATCGGACTGGACTGGCGAGTGGATCTTGGAGAGGCTTGGGCCGGCCTTGGGTACAACGTCGGTGTTCAAGGCAATCTGGATCCGGTGGCGCTGTTCGCCGAACCGGATAAGATTCGCCGCCTGGCCAATCGGATCCTTGATCGGGCAGCGAAACGACCCGGCCACATCTTCAACCTCGGTCATGGCATCCTCCCGCAAACCCCTGTCGACCACCTGCGTGTGCTCATCGACCATGTCCGCGAAGCGACGGTAAGGTAATGTGATCCCACCGTGTGATGCCGTCCTGATGGTCGCCTTTGGCGGTCCCGCGAAGTCTGAGGAGATCCGCCCGTTTCTTGCCAATGTGCTGCATGGCGTACCGATCCCACCGGAACGTCTGGAGGAGGTGGCCCGTCACTACGAAGCACTCGGCGGACGGTCGCCGATCACTGAGCTGACCTTTCAGCAGGCGAAGAGCCTGGCCGTACTGTTGGAGCGCGAGGGGCCGGCACTACCCGTTTATGTCGGGATGCGCTATTGGCATCCCTTCGTCGCCGAGGTGGTGGCGCAGATGGGCCGGGACGGGGTTCGGCGCGCAGTCGGGCTGATCATGGCACCGCACGATTCCGGGGCGGCAAGCTGGGGCAAATCGGTGGCGGCGGTGACAACCGCGCTCGGCATTGCTGGTCCCGAAGCGCTCCACGTCGACTTCGCCCAGCCCTGCTACGATCATCCGGACTTCATTGCGGCAATGGCCGAGCGGGTTCATGCGCAACTGCAGGCGATCCCCCACGCCCACCGTCACGGGACGCCGCTGATCTTTACGGCCCACAGCATCCCGACGGCGATCGCCGCCTCGTCCCCTTACGTGCAGCAACTCGAGGCCTCCTGCCGACTTGTGGCGGAGACCTTGGGGCATCCCGGCTGGTCCCTGGCCTATCAGAGTCGTAGCGGCAATCCCAGGGAGGCGTGGCTTGAGCCTGATATACGCGACGTCCTGCGCACGCTCCACGCCCAGGAGCACCGATTGGTGGTGGTCGCCCCTATTGGATTTGTCTGCGACAATGTCGAGATACGCTACGATCTGGGTGTTGAAGCCAAGGCGCTGGCCGACACGCTTGGAATCGAATTTCGACAGGCCGGGACGGTGAACGATCATCCCCTCTATATCCGTGCCCTGGCCGATCTGGTGCGTCGGCGCGCGGCGCAGGGCTAGCGTCCGTTCGGCGGGTGTGGATGACGACGACACAGCAGAGCGGCAGCAAGCGTATCGTGGTGGTGGGAAGCGGTATCGCGGGCCTGGCCGCCGCCCATCGGCTGCAAGAGCGGCGGGAGCGGGACGGCCTGCCATGCGAGGTGCGTGTGTTGGAGGCTGCTGCGCGTCCGGGTGGCGCGATCAGCACCACGCACCGGGACGGTTTCATCCTCGAGTCGGGACCCGACACCATCTTCACCGACAAGCCGTGGGGGCTGGATCTGATCCGGCGCCTCGGTCTGGGCGATCAGATCATCGGGACCAGCGAGGCGCATCGCCGGACCTTCGTCGCGCGGGGTGGCGTGCTGTACCCGCTGCCGGAAGGGTTCGCCCTGATCGGGCCGACCAGGATCTGGCCGTTTGTGCGGTCAGGACTGCTGTCGTGGTCCGGCAAGGCCCGCGCGGGGCTGGATCTGGTGCTGCCGCGCGGGCGGGCGGCCGACGACGAAAGTCTGGCGTCGTTCGTCCGGCGTCGTTTCGGCCGGGAGTTTCTTGATCGGCTGGCCCAACCGATGATCGGCGGGATCTACGGCGCCGACCCGGAGCGGTTGAGTCTGCGCGCTACCTTCCCACAGTTTCTTAAGCTGGAGGCGACGCACCGCAGCGTCATCCTCGGCCTGCGACGGGCGCGCCCGGCTGGCCGCGGCACAGGCCACACCAGCAGCGGCCCGCGCTACGGTCTGTTTGTCACGCTGGACAACGGGCTGCAGGCTTTCGTCGATGCGTTGGCGGACAGGCTGCCGTCGGGAACGCTGCAACTCGGCGCGTCGGTTGTCGGGATCGCGCACACAGAGCAAGGCTGGACGATTCGACTTGCAGGCGGCACCAGCCTGCAGGCCGACAGCCTCATTCTCGCCATCCCGGCGTTCCAGATTGCCGGGCTTACCCGGGATCTGGACCGAGACCTGGCCCGCCAGCTTGAGGCCGTTCCCTATGCCTCCTCGGTGACGATTAATCTCGCCTACCGCAGAGAGGCGATCCAGCATCCGCTTGACGGGTTTGGATTCGTGGTGCCCGCCTGCGAGGGGCGCACGATCATCGCCTGCTCGTTCAGCAGCGTGAAGTTCGCCCACCGGGCGCCGGCCGGTCATGTCCTGCTGCGCGCCTTTGCCGGCGGCGCGCTGCAACCGGAGCCGTGTACCTGGGATGACGAGCGGCTGCTGAGCGCGGTCCGCCGCGATCTGGAGGAGTTATTGGCGATCACGGCGCCGCCTTTGTGGAGTCAGTTGGTCCGGCATGCTCGCGTAATGCCGCAGTACCAGGTCGGCCACCTGACCTGGCTGACGACACTTGAAGAGACGCTTCAGCGGTGGCCGACCCTCAAGCTGGCCGGCAACGCCTACCGCGGTGTTGGTGTCCCCGACGTAATTCACAGCGGGGAGATGGCTGCCGATTCGCTGATGGCGGCGCTGGCTTCGGCGCCGACCGAACCGGCCCCCGCTTGTGCCAAAGGCGATTCTCACCTATAATTTCGTCATTGTGCATCCGGAGCATGAAGATTTTGAAGATGAGGAAACGGATCGGGCTGGTGAATGATTCCGCCACAAACGAGAGAAGGAGATCGCAAATGCAACCAAGAAAGATCTATACTCTGTGTGGATTCATGGCCGTTATGATCTTGAGTGCCGGCTGTGCGACTACCCCATCGAAGGTCGCCTATATCATCTCAGACGATCAGGGGACCACCTCAGTCCTGATTCAGAACGCGGATGGCAGCAAATCTGTCCGCGTCCCTGGCCTGTCCGGGGCTATCTCGGAGGTCGTCATGTCACCCAGTGGCCAGCGGCTGGCGTACGTGACCGGCGGGACCACCGGCGGCCTCGACCAGGTGTTCGCTATTGATCTGGATGAAAACAATAACATCATTGGAGTCAGGCGCAACGTCTCGGATGAACTGCCCACCGCGAGAAGCTTTTCGCCGAAGTTTTTCGATGACGACCACCTCCTCTATCTCTCTGAGAATCAGGGTAGCCGGGTCCTTGTCCTGGCGGATTTGCGCACGGGAGGGAAGCAGAAGATCTCCGCGATCAGCGGATCAATCGACACGGTGGTCCGGTATAACGTTGACAGCAAGAACGCCCTCTTCTTTGGGTTGAACAAGGAGCTTCGACGATTTGACCTCCCGACCGGGCCGCTTCGGTCGGTCGTGGCGAATACGGGAAGCGCGAGCGAACTGGCCTACGAAAAGATGGGCATCTTTGAGAATACCGCCGTCTTTAGCGTCCAGGTGACCCCCAAGGAAAGGGCCGTCTCGCACATGCGTCTGGACGGCACCGAGCTCAAAGCGGTGCCCGAAGTCCCTTCTGAACTGATCTTTCCGCTTGTCAGGCTGGCGTCCGATCCGGCGGCACGGGTCCATCGATTCAGTCTGTTTGACTTCACGCTGGTGATGAGACCCCAAGAAAAAGAAGCACCGCCAGCGGCAGACCTGATCACGCTGGAAGGATACGAGGTGACCGCGCAGAAGATCACTGAACGGCACCTTGTCTGGGTTGTGCGAGATCTGCGGAGCCCGAATCTGGTGCGGGCGGTTTATGCAGCGAAGGGCTTAGAGGACCTCAGAACAGGCGCTTATGAAGGGTCGGTCTACCTCGCATCGACGAGGGATCTGCTGGTTTGGTATGATCCTGCCGGTAAAAAGATATGGGGCGTGCCACTGGGCCAGATCGGAGGCAATCCGGTCGATCTCTCGGTCGGCGTGACCCGAGTGGCCAATCATCCCTTTTCGGTGTCAGCAAACAATATCGGCGTGGTCACGGAAGACGGGAAACTCTATCTACTTTCCACTAACCGCACGTCGTCACCCCGCTTGCTGGGGCAGGGAATTCGCGTGAACATCACCCGCCCGTAACTCAATCTTTTCGTGTGTCTTTTTGTGTTACGTAATGGGAGGATCAAGTAGATGGCGCTGCAAATGAGGAGGAGGCGATGACGTTCGATCCGAGGCATAAGAGCCGTATACTGTTGGAGGGGCCGGATCGCGCGCCGTCACGGGCGATGCTCAAGGCCATCGGGTTTACGGATGAAGACCTTGCGAGACCGCTCGTCGGCGTCGCCCACTGCTGGATCGAGGTCATGCCGTGCAACATCAACCATCGGACGCTGGCCGAGCGGGTCAAAAAAGGGATCCGGGCGGCCGGCGGGACGCCGATCGAATACAATACCATCGGTATCTCCGACGGGGTCTCGATGGGCACCGAAGGGATGAAGACCTCCCTGGTCAGCCGCGAGGTCGTGGCCGACTCGGTCGAACTGGTCGCCAGGGGCCACCTGTTTGATGGGCTGGTCGCCATCTCCGGCTGCGACAAGACGATCCCGGGGACGGTTATGGCGCTGACCCGATTGAACATCCCGGGCCTCATGCTCTATAGCGGCTCCACGGCATTCGGCGACTACGAGGGCCGCCACCTCACCATCCAGGATGTCTTTGAGGCGGTGGGCGCCTTCAATGTCGGTACCATGCCGCTCAAGGAGCTTCGCGCCATCGAGAACTGCGCCTGTCCGGGCGCCGGCGCCTGCGGCGGTCAGTTCACCGCCAACACCATGTCGACCGCTTTTGAGATGCTGGGCATCTCACCGATGGGCTGGAATGGCGTTCCGGCGACCGATGCCCGGAAGGAAGAGGTAGCCTTCGAGTGCGGAAAGTTGGTGATGGAGGTGTTGCGGCGAGGTATCACGCCGAAACAGATTCTCACCCGCAACGCCTTCCGCAACGCCATCGCCGGGGTCATGGCCACCGGGGGATCCACCAACGCCGTCCTCCACCTGATCGCTGTGGCTAAGGCCGCCGGTGTCAAGCTGGCGCTGGACGATTTCGATCGAATATCGAGGAAGACCCCGCTCCTGGCCGACCTGAAGCCGTGGGGACGCTTTACCGCCCCCGACATGTACATGGCGGGCGGTATGCCGGTGATAGCCAAGCGCCTGTTGGATGCCGGAATCCTCCATGCCGATGAGCTGACGGTCACCGGCAGGACGATCGGCGAGGAGGCGCGGGCCGCCCGAGAGACCAAGGGGCAGGTGGTGATCTATCCGCTAAAAAAACCGATTAAGCCGACCGGCGGGATGGTCATTCTTCGGGGTAACCTTGCGCCGGACGGGTGCGTGGCCAAGGTCGCCGGTCACGAGCGGATGGTCCATCGCGGCCCGGCCAAGGTCTATAACCGGGAAGAGGATGCCTTTGCCGCCGTCAAGGCCGGGAAAATCAAGGCGGGCGACGTAGTGGTCATCCGCTATGAAGGACCAAAGGGCGGACCCGGGATGCGCGAAATGCTTGGGGTCACCGGCGCGCTTGCCGGGGCCGGCCTCCTGGACTCCGTGGCGCTGATGACCGATGGGCGCTTTTCCGGCGCAACGCATGGTATGATGATCGGCCACATCGCGCCTGAGGCGGCGGTGGGCGGACCGATCGCCGCGCTGCGCACGGGAGACACCGTGCACCTCGATATCAACAAGCGCCGTCTCGACGTCGAACTGTCGGCGGCCGAGCTGAAGCGGCGGCTCCGAACATGGAAGCCCCCCACCCCCCGCTATAAGAGCGGCGTCATGGCCAAGTACGCCCGCGTGGTCTCGTCCGCCTCAGAAGGCGCGGTGACCGATTGAGTAACTGTCAGCGTTCAGCCATCAGCGGGAGAGGTTGCGGTAAGTTATTGTGTTCGACGATGGGGTAGGCTT